>JAODNF010000187.1 GCA_025464915.1 Frankiales bacterium
CCAGTCGCACGAGCTGTGGTTCAAGCTCGCGCTGCACGAGCTCGACGAGTCGGTGCGGCTCATCGACGCCGACCGGTTCCCCGAGGCCGAGACCCGGCTGCGCCGCATCGTCACCGTCATGCGCCAGCTCGTCGCGCAGTGGGACACCCTCGGCACGATGACCCCGGCCGGCTACCTCGAGTTCCGGCACGTCCTCGAGGGCGGCTCGGGCTTCCAGAGCGCGCAGTTCCGGGAGCTCGAGTTCGCCTCGGGCCGCAAGGACGGCTCCTACCTGGACTCGCTCTGGCTGTCGGAGGTCGAGAAGTCGCGCCTGAGAGCCCGGCTGGACGCGCCCTCGCTGGCCGACGCGTTCCACGCCGCCCTCGACCGGGCCGGCGTCGCGGACGTCGTCGACGTGCTGCGGGCCGGCCCTTCGCTGCTCACCATGCTGGCCGAGACGCTGCTCGACTACGACGAGGCCGTCGGCCACTGGCGGCACCGGCACGTGCTCGCCGTCGAGCGCCAGATCGGCCTCAAGCCGGGCACCGGCGGGTCCTCCGGCGCGGCCTACCTGCGCTCGACGCTCACCCACCGCTTCTTCCCCGAGCTGTGGGAGGCCCGCACCCGCCTGTAGCTTGCGTCCTTTTTCCTGAGCCTGACTGAGGCGCCACTTGCTAGGACGTTGCGTCAGAGGTGGAGCAGCATCCGGGTGTTGCCGAGGGTGTTGGGGCGGACCCGGGCCAGGTCCAGGAACTCGGCGACGCCCTCGTCGGGAGACTGCAACAGCTCGGACGCCACGCCCGCGTCGACGAGCACCTCGTCAGCGACGTGGAAGCCCGCGCGCTCGAAGAACGACGTCTCGAAGGTGAGGCAGAAGACCCGTCGTACGCCGATCTCACGGGCCGTGTCGAGGAGAGTCCTGAGGACGGCAGCGCCGATGCCCCGACCGTGGTGGTCGGGGTCGACGGCCACGGTGCGGACCTCCGCGAGGTCCTCCCACATCACGTGCAGGGCGCCGCAACCCAGGACGACGCCGTCGACCTCCGCGACCCGGAACTCCTGCACGTCCTCGTAGAGCACGACGGTGGGCTTGGACAGCAGGCGCCGGTCCGGGGTGTAGGTGTCGATGAGGCCGCGGATGGCAGCGACGTCAGCAGTACGGGCCCGGCGCACGATCACCCGAGCGACCCTAGCGGCCGGTCAGAGAGCGCGGCCGGTGCTGCTGAAGCGGACGGCCTTCGTGCCCGACGTGGTGCAGAAGGTGAAGGCGCTGCCGACGCGGGAGTGCGGCTGGCCGAGGGCGGCCAGCACCTGCTCGGGGGTCTTCCCGTGCACGCCGGCAACGGCCGCGGGCGACAGGTCCGGGATGTCGGAGCGGCAGGCGTCGCCGGGGACGCCGATGCCGCGCTCCCACATCTGCAGGAACGACTCGGCGCCGTTCTGGACGTCCTTCGTGAAGGCCGACCCGTCCCCGATCTGGTTGGCCTGCACCTGCACGTCCTGCACCCAGTCCGGGTAGAGGCCGTAGTGCTCGACGCCCTCGGTGTTGATGTCCCAGGTGCGGTCGCCGGTGTGGGCCTTGACGATGGTGGTGCCGCCGAGGCCCTTGAAGGGGTAGGTCACGCCCTTGCCCGGAGCCGGGTGGCGGGGGGCGCCCTGAGCCGAGAAGCCGGAGATGTCGGAGCCCCAGCCGATGCCGAACAGGAAGCGCTTGTCAGCGTGCTTGCGGAGCAGCTCCCACTTGCCGAGGAAGCTCGAGCTCCCCTCGGCGTGCGGCGTGACGACGCCGCCCATCTTGAGGATCTGGAAGTAGTTGGCGTCGTCGGCCCAGGAGTGCGAGGACACGATGCCGCTGTAGTGGTGCGCCGCGACGTAGTCGAGGGCCTCCTGGCGGGCGACCGCGCTCATGTGATCGGGGTCGAAGATCATGCCCCGCTTCATGAGTCCGTCGAGGAACGCCTTGCCCAGCGCGGACAGGCCGATCGCGTTGCACTGGGGACCCGCCGGGTAGACCGGCGCGACGCCGGTCGCCCCGGTCGTCGTGAGGACGGCTCCGAAGATCGCGTCGCGTCCCACGTTGCCGCCGGACTCGTCGCCGAGGTTGTACTGCTGCTTGTCGTGCTGAACCGGGCCGAAGGGCGCCGCGCAGGACGTCATCTCCCAGAAGTGGCCCGTCTCCTTGTAGTTGCCGGCGTTGACGATGAGTCCGGTGGTGCCGTCGTCACCGGTCACGCCGGTGAGCGCGTTGTCGAACTTGTTCGTCATCTCCATCTGGCGGACCCCGAGCTTGTAGACCTCGGACAACCGCTTGTCGATGTCGGCCGCCGTGCAGGACGGCCCGGTGTAGTAGGCGCGGCAGCCGAGCGGGCGGCTGACCTCGATGCCCATGATGACCGCGAGCCGGCCGCTGTTGATGACGCGCCGCGCCTGCAGCGGGTCGGTGATGATGCGGTACCAGCCGCGGCCCGGGCCGCCGTACTGCGCGTCGATGAAGCGCTCGAGCTCACGGGTCCGGTTGGCCTCGAGCGCCACCGTCTCCATCTCGTCGCAGGTGTTCTTCTTCAGCGGGTAGAGCTCGCAGAGCTGGCCGTTCTGCACGAGCAGGTTGGTGTACATCCGCAGCCCGCCGCGGTAGGCCCGCTCCAGCCA
>JAODNF010000189.1 GCA_025464915.1 Frankiales bacterium
CGCCTGACCGGCGGGGACCGCCATCAGGACAGGCGCGAGCAGGGCGGGAACGACGACAAGAGGCCACCTCATGGTTGACCCTTCGTCGAAACCTCCGGTTCTCCTGCTTGGTGTTGCAGCAGCGACACTGGTCCGGTGACGGGCCTGGAGTACGGCGAGGCGCGCGGCCGCTGGGTCCTGGCGGCTGCCGTCCTCGGCTCGGCCATGGTGTTCGTGGACGGAACCGTCGTGAACGTCGCTCTCCCGCACATCGGGAGCGGCCTGCACGCCGCGCTGTCCGACCTGACCTGGACCGTCAACGGCTACACGCTGACCCTGGCCTCGCTGATCCTGCTCGGCGGCTCGCTCGGGGACCGGTTCGGGCGCCGCCGGGTCTTCCTGGTCGGGGTGGTCTGGTTCGCCGCCGCATCCCTGCTCTGCGGGATCGCGCCGAACATCGGCACCCTGATCGCCGCCCGGGCGCTGCAGGGCGTCGGCGGGGCGCTGCTGACGCCCGGCAGCCTGGCGCTGCTGCAGTCGTCCTTCCGGCCGGAGGACCGGGCCCGTGCCATCGGCGCCTGGTCGGGTCTGGCGGGGATCGCCGGAGCCGCGGGGCCCTTCCTCGGCGGCTGGCTGGTCGAGGTCGCCTCCTGGCGCTGGATCTTCCTGGTCAACCTGCCGTTCGCCGTCGCGGTCTTCGCCATGACGCTCCGGCACGTGCCGGAGTCCCGCGATCCCGGCGCCTCGCAGACGGTCGACGTGCTCGGCGCGCTGTCCGGCGCGGTAGGCCTCGGCGCGGTGACGGAGGGGCTGGTCGCCTGGCAGGACAAGGGGCTCGGCTCCGCGGCCGTCGTCGTGCCGCTCGCGCTCGGGCTGCTCGCCCTGGGAGCGTTCGGGCTGCGGGAGTCCCGCGCACGCGAGCCGATGCTGCCGCTCGGCATCTTCTCCTCCCGCACCTTCAGCGGCACGAACGCCGCGACCCTCGCCGTCTACGCCGCCCTCAGCGGCGTGTTCTTCTGGCTCGTGCTGTTCCTGCAGGTCGCGGGCGGCTTCGCGCCGCTCGCCGCCGGCCTCGCGCTCATGCCGCTCACCGTGCTCATGCTCGTGCTCTCACCCCGGGCGGGCGCCCTGGCGGCGCGCACCGGGCCGCGGCTGCTGATGACGGTCGGACCCCTGATCTGCGCCCTCGGGATCGGCCTGCTGTCACAGCTCCCGCGCGACCCGTCGTACCCGCTCCAGGTCCTGCCCTCGGCCGTCCTGCTCGGTCTCGGCCTGTCCGCGACCGTGGCCCCGCTGACGGCCACCGTGCTGGCGGCTGCCCCCGACGAGCACGCCGGGCTGGCCAGCGGTGTGAACAACGCCGTCGCCCGGATCGGCGGGCTGCTCGCGATCGCCGTGCTGCCGCTGGTCGCGGGGCTGCACGGGGAGGCCTACGCCCGGGCAGACCTGCTCGTCGGGCCGTACCGGACGGCGATGACGTGCTGCGCCGTGCTCATGCTCGTCGGCGCGGCCCTGTCCTGGCTGTTCGTCCGGGAACGGGCCTAGCGCCCGATCTGGCCGAGCTTGCCGCCGATGCCGCCTGCAGCCCGCAGGGCGGCACCGCCGGACTGGTGTGCCGCGGGAGCGAAGGCCCGGAAGGTCTGGCGGGCTTCCTCGACGGCACCGAGCAGCAGCTCGGCGGCAGGGACCTCCTTGGGCCAGAGGTAGAGCGACATCGATCCCGGGATCGTGTTGATCTCGTTGACGTAGAGCACGTCGTCGACGAGCAGGAAGTCGAGGCGGCCGAGGCCGCGGATGCCGGTGACCTCGAGGACCTGCGCGGCGAGCCGCTCGGCCTCCTTGGTGACGGCGTCCGGGACCTGGGCTGGCAGCTCGCGGGCCGCGCCGGCAAGGCCGTCGGTGTTGACGTACTTCGCGTTGAAGTCGAACAGGTCGCCGTTCTTGAGCGGCTTCTCCAGCAGCGAGAAGCGGAGCGTCGGGGAGGTCGAGTAGGCGAGGTTGAGGTCGACAGCACCCTTGCTGAAGGGCTCGACGACGACGCCCTGGCGCAGCTGCACCGAGCTGGTGGCGAGAGCCCGAGCAGTGTCGAGGTCCTCCACGACCTCGATGCCGATGGAGCTGCCGCCGAAGCGCGGCTTGATGATGTAGGGGCCCTGGAACGGGACCGACTCCCCCAGCGCGACCCGCTGCAGCGTCGGGATGCCGGCCTGCTGCAGCACCGCGCCGAAGGCGAGCTTGTCCATGCCGAGGGCGGCCATCGCGGCGGGGCCGCCGCTGGCCGGGATGCCGAGGGCGTCGAAGACCGCGTTGACGCCGCCGTTCTCGCCCGAGCCGCCGTGGCAGCAGTTGAGGATCGCGTCCAGAGCCAGCGGCTTCGCGCCGCCGAGGCCCTTCTTGGGCAGCGAGAAGCCAGCGCCGAGAGTGACCTCGAGCCTGGTACCCGCCTTCGGTGCGCCCTCGAGGAAGTCCTTCGCCTCCGAGGACGGCGGGCACAGCACCCACTCCCCGTTGGGCGTCCAGTAGATCGGCGCGACGTCCTGCCCTGCCTCGCGGAGGACCCGCTCGCTGAGCAGGCCGGTCAGGATGCTGATCTCGTGCTCCGGCGACGGGGCGCCGAAGACGATGCCCAACTGGGCCACGGTGGTGCTCCTCTGTGCGCGGGTCACGGGTAGTGGTCGGGCAGGTCGTTCTCGAACAGTACGACGTCACCGACGGCCGACCGCTGCTCCACGAGCGCCACGGCCTCGGGCCGCGTCCGCACGCAGACGACGTCGGTGCTGCCGCCGGAGGCGCCCTTCTTCAGAGCGCTCCGGTTCGTCGTTCCCACGACGACCAGACTCGAAGCGCCGGCGTCCTTGATGGCCCTGCCGAGCTCGGCGTTGCGCAGCCGCTGGACGCTGCCCAGCTCGACCATGCCGGGGGTGACGACGTGGACCCTTCCGCCCGAGCGCTCGGCGAGCAGGACCGCGCGGCGGACCGCCTCGGCCGCGCCGGCCGGGTTGGAGTTGTAGGTGTCGTCGAGGATCCAGCTGCCACCCGGCTGCTCGATCGGCTCGAGGCGGTGGGCGACGGTCGGCAGGCTCGCGAGGCGCTTGACGAGCTGCCTCGGGTCGTCGCCGAGAGCGACCACGGCACCGACGGCGCAGGCGACGTTGGACGGGTGCACCGACTCGGGCAGGTTCACCTCGCCGAGGTCGTCGGTGCCGACGTAGAGGTGACCGTCGATGATCGCCACGTCCGCCTGCTTGTCGCGGATCGAGCAGCGCACGACCCGCTTGCCCGCGAGCCTGGGAGCCAGCCCGGCCAGCTTGTCGTCGTCCACGTTGAGGACGACGGCGCGGGCCTTCTCGGTGATCTCGGTCTTGGCCGCGAGCACGCCGTCGCGGTCGCCCATCCGCTGCAGGTGGACCTCGCCGATGGCGGTCATCACGGCGACGTCGGGGGGGAACACCTCGCACAGGCCCCTGATCTCACCCGGCCCGTAGGTGCCCATCTCGGCCACGAAGAGCTCGGTCCCCGGGACCAGTCCCTCGTTCACGGCCCGGGACAGGCCCATCGCGTTGTTGAACGACGCCGGGCTGGCGAGGACGGTGTGCGAGCCGGCGAGCAGGTGGGCCAGGTAGTTCTTGGTCGTGGTCTTGCCGTAGGAACCGGTGATGGCGACGACGGTCGGCCGGACGCGCGCGACCTTCTGCTGGGCCTGCACGAGGAAGACGTTCGACAGCCGGTTCTCGAGCGGGGTGACGGCGTAGAGGGCGCCATCGACCAGGGTCGGGAGCAGCACGGAGGTGAGGGCCCCGAACGCCGGGCCCCAGAGGCCGAGCACCAGGACCAGCAAGCCGAGGACGATGCTCAGCCGTCGGATCCGCGGGGTCCAGGCGAGCTGGGCGGTGCGGCCCCTGTAGGGAAGCCCGACGGGGGTGAGCTGCGCGAGCACGGCGGCGGCCAGGAACCACCAGTCGCTGCTGAGGACACCGGCGACGAAGGCGACGAGCACGCCGGCGACCAGAGCCGCCGAGACCCTGGACCGGCTGAGCCAGAGCTGGTCGGTCCAGGTGACCGTGCCGGGGAGGTAGTGCTCGCGCTGGGCGACGCGCAGCCAGCGCGGCGTCCCGGCAACGGTGGCGACGAGGCAGAGCAGCGTCACGGTCACGACAGCCGCTCCTGGAGCAGGACGTAGAGCGCGTCGTCGAGGAGGTGCCCGCTGGTCTCGGACACGACGAGGTCGGCCTTCGCGAACAGGCTCTGCGCCTGCCTCGCCATCTCCAGCGGGGCGGCGGTGTCCTGGGCGCCCCAGACGAGGTCGACCGGGGCGGCGATGGCCTGCACCTGCTCGCGGTAGTCCTCGTTCACCAGCTTCACGAGGGTGTCGCGCATGACGCCAGTGGCGTTGCGGTAGTCCTCGCTGCCGCGCTTGCGCTTCTCCGCCTCCATCTTCTCGTCGCTGACGAGACCGAGGCCGTTGGCCCGCTTCATGAGGCGGTAGCCCAGGGGAGGCTTCGACGTGGAGGCCCTGCGCAGCAGGGGGACCCCGGTCAGCACGACCCGATCGACGAGGTCCGGCCAGCCCGCGGCGAGGTGGACCGCGACCCGCCCGCCGAAGCTGTGACCGGCGACGGTCCAGCCGCCCTCGGACAGCAGAGGGGCCAGCAGCTCGGCGTAGTCGCGCGAGCCCCACGCCGCGGGAGGCTCGGGCGAGGCGCCGAAGCCGGGGAGGTCGGCAGCGAGCGCGGGGACGCCGAGAGCGGGCAGCCAGTCGGCGCGGGTGCGGGCCCACCCGTGGAGGGCGAGCACCCGCGGGTCGTCGCCGGTCTTCTCGGCGAGGACCGCCCCGTCGAGGAGAGCGGTGAGGGGCACGGTCAGCCGCCGCGCTTCTTCGCGTTCGACACGAGCGTGGCGTAGACGTCGGCGAGCTCGAGGCCGGCGCTGGTGACGGCGAGCGGGAAGGTCGACGTCTCTGTCAGGCCGGGCGTCACCGCCGCCTCGAGGACCTGCGGCTGGCCGTCCCTGCCGACCACCATGTCGACGCGCGACAGGTCGCGCAGGCCGAGCAGCGCGTGGACCCGCTCCGCGACGGCCCGGACCGTGGCCACGTCGAAGCGGGGGTCGTCGTCCGACAGCGAGGTGTAGCGGACGTCGGAGCTCGCGTCGTACCGCATCTGGTAGTCGTAGACCGCGCCCGGCGGGAGCTCGATGAGCATCGGTGCGAGCGCCTTGGGACCGTCACCGAGGTCGAGGACCGGGACGGTGACCTCGAAGCCCTCGACGAAGGCCTCGAGCAGCACCTCACTGGCGTACGCGAAGGCCTGGACGAGCGCGCCCGGCAGGTCCTTCTCGTCGCGGACCACCGAGACGCCGAGGGATGAGCCGCCCTGCACGGGCTTCACGACGAGCGGCAGGCCGATGACGCTGTCGACCAGCTGGTAGAGGTTCTCCGGGCCGACCTCGCGGAAGATCGTGCTGGGCAGCGTGACCCAGGGCGGAGTCGCCACGCCGCCCTCGGCTATGCGGGTCTTGGCGATCGCCTTGTCGTAGGCGCCGCGGCACGCGCCGGCGGTGCTGCCGACGTAGGGCAGGCCCGCGAGCTCGAGCAGCGCCTGCACGGTGCCGTTCTCCCCTGAGCCGCCGTGCAGGGTCACGAACGCCACGTCGGCGGTGCGGCCGGAGAGCAGGCCGAGGAAGCGCTCGTCCACGTCCCAGTGGTCGACCTCGAGCCCCGACTTGACCAGCTGCTCCGCCAGCCGCCGCCCGGAGCGGACCGAGACGTCCCGCTCGTGCGACAACCCGCCAGAGATGACCGCTACCTGATGCACGCTCCAAGGCTAGTCCCCGTTGGTCGCGACGATCGCGTCGTGAGCCACCGGCCAGTGCCTGACGCCGTGTGGGGGTCAGGCCCGTCCCGCTGCAGCGCGACAGCGGCGTCAGCAGGGTCAGCTGCGCCGCTGTCGGGGCGCCCCCCATCCGGCTGCGGAAGTCGCCCGGTCCGGCGAGCCACTGGGCGAACACCTGGGCCCAGTCGCCGGCGGGGGTGGCGTAGTCGGTGCAGCTGTCACAGCCGTACCAGGCCTGCGCCTGGAGGTGCCGGATCGTGCGGTAGGGCTTGCGCCTCGCGCCGCTGCCCCGGGTGAAGTCGACGGCGTGGCCGATCTCATGGGCTATCGAGGGCGGCGACCTGCAGCCGGGCCTGGACCGGGACGAGGGCGGACGGGTGGGCCGGGGTCGGGCCCAGCGCAACAGCTCCGGCGAGAAGGCCGGCCGCGGCGACCCGGGTCATGGGGCGCATGACGGCTACATCGCCGGATGGAGCCTCGGCGTTACCGGGACCTGCCCGAACTGATCCGAAAGAACTAGGCGCGTGTGCGGCCGCGCCGGACCGCTGCTCCGACGGTCAGCAGCAGCAGCGCCAGGCCGGCCAGCAGCGGGGTGCCGCCGGTGGCTGCGAGCCCGCTGTGGTTGCCCGCCGTGCCGGGGGCGGGCGTGGTGCCGGGGACCTTCACCGGGGGCGCGCCGACGGGCGGCGTGGTGAGCGTGGCGGCCCTGTAGAGCGTGGGGCCGCTCACCTGGCGGGCGACCATCGAGATGCCGGAGCGGCTCGCGACGGCCTTGTCCGTGACGCAGAGCTTGGTGCAGCCGTCCGTGTAGGCGACCAGGACGCGACCCTGCTTGTCGAGCGTCATGTCGTTGAAGTCGAGCAGGTTGCGCTGGTTGCAGAGCCGGGCGTCCGCGACGTTCTTGTTCGACGTGCCCTGCAGGTCGATGCAGCCGCGCTGCACGGGGTCGGTGGGCGTCGCGTCGACGGTGGTCCAGCTCTTGCCGCCGTCGAGCGTGGTGGCGACGTAGAGGTCCCAGGAGCCGAGGAAGCCGAGGTGCTGGTCGTCGCCGATCCCTCGGGTGCCGAGGAAGGCGAACGCGGCGCGGCCCGCATCGCCGGCGATCATCTCGGGGAACTGGACGTTGTGAAGCCCGAGCTTGCTGCTCACGTCGTACGGCTTGGTCCACGTCTTGCCGTGGTCGTGCGAGATCGAGACCTTCGCCGCGCTGGTGGTGCCCAGCTGCGTCTCGGTCGGGTTGGTCCCGTCCTCCCAGCCGAAGTAGACGGTGTTGGCCTTGTCGAACGCGACCGACGGGTCGCTCTCGTCCTGGTTGTGGCTGCCCGGGACCTTGCGGACGTTCCAGGTCGTGCCCGCGTCCTCGCTGACGATGACGGCCGGCTGACCGCCGAAGAACTCCGAGTTGGTGAGGTTGTTGGGGGTGGGGACGCCGCCGCAGCCCTTGTTCGGCAGGTAGACGATGCCGGCGTGGTCGACCCGCAGGTGGCCGTGGATGGCGGAGCAGGCGCCGCCGTAGGCGTCGTCGGAGTGGATGGTCGGGGACTCCGGCACGTTGTAGGCCGGGCTGCTGAAGGGGAAGGTCAGTCCGCCGTCGTCGCTGCGGGCGCAGGTGCCGCTGAAGCCGTTCTGCGCGCAGTAGTAGACGGCGTCCGGGTAGCCGGTGAGGCCGGCCGTCGCCGGGCGGCCCTCGACGGGGTAGGGCCCGCCGCCGACCGTCTGGTGGTCCAGGAGCGTCGCGGGCCCGCAGCCGGTCGACGGCGTCCAGCTCGCGCCAGCGTCGTCGCTGTAGGACAGCAGAGAGCAGGCGGCGGTGAGCTGGGAGGTGAACGTGCGGTGCGTCTTCTGGTCCACGAACCCGATCGGGTCCAGCGAGGTCACCGCGTCCGGGTCCGACACGTCCTTGGCCTCCGTGAGCCTGTTCTTGGCGTCCCAGCGCATCCGCACCGTGGTCTGACCCGCGGTGAACAAGGCCGCGTCGGCCTTGGTGTCGTAGCCGATCGAGGGCTCGCCGCTGTTGGCGCCCACGGCGTACGTCGCGTAGGTCGGGAGGCCCGGCAGGGCAGCACCCGAGGGCGTCACGGTGAGCGCGGCGATGCCGGCGGCGGCGAGGAAGAGCGGGGCCCGACGCATCAGACGACCAGCTGGGATGACAGTCACGCACTCCTTCTTCGACGCGCCTCCCCCGGCTCCTCCCTGGACAGCTCCACCAGCATGCCCTCCCGCGCGGGGCCGGGTGACCGGTCAGGCTCTTGAGCCGCATCGTCGCGTGCGCCGGCCGGTGCTCCTGCAGGGCGATGAGCAGCGGCCGCTCGTGCGCCTCCAGCCGCACCCCGTCCGGGCCGGACGGCTCGAGGACCTCCGTCCACTCGACGAACGGCAGCTCCTCCGTCTCCTCGAACCGCCGCCGCAGAAGGGGCCCTGCGGCCTCGTTGACGCAGGTGAGCGGGCCCTCGGAGTCGACCACGAACATCGGCGCATGGTGAGGCAGCTGGCCAGCTGCTGACCAGGATGAGCTCGACCTCGCGCTGCGACACGCCCGGATGGTGAGGCCGCGACCGGTGCACACGCGTTGCGTGAGGAGTGCGACACCCCTGACGAGAGCCTTTGCGCGCGGCCCGCGGAGGAATAGCGTGCGCCTCAACCGACCAACTGGGGGTTCGCCATGGCCGAGTTCGACATCAACAAGGTGAAGGGCAACGACCGCTTCATCGCCGGCGGTGCCGTCGTCTTCATCATCCTGTCCTTCCTGCACTGGCGGACGTTCCACCTCGACGGCTTGGGCTCCCACAGCGTGAAGCTCTTCGGTGAGGGCTCCTACGGTCTTCCGAAGCTGGCCTTCTTCCTGGCACTCGCCGCGGGGGCCGTCGTCATCGCCCGGCTCACGGGGGTCCTCGACAACCTCCAGCTCCCGGCCGGCGTCAACCTCATCACCCTGGCGCTGTCCGGCCTGGCCACGCTCCTGCTGCTGCTGCAGTTCGTCCTGGGCTTCGGGAAGTACTTCACGATCCCGGGCCACCCGTCGTACGGCTACTACCTCGGCCTCCTGGTGTCGGCCGCGATGACCTACTTCGCGTTCCTGAACTTCCAGGCCTCCGGCGAGAAGCTCCCCGAGATGCCGAGCGGCGGCGGCACCGCAACGCCGCCCCCGCCGCCGCCTGCGCCCCCCGCGCCTCCGCCCGCGGCGCCCGAGACGCCGACCTCCTGAGCGAGTCCTACCGCGTCGAGGCCACGAGCAGCGCGCCGCCCGAGAGGGTGTTCGCGCTGCTCGAGGCCGGCGACCGCTGGGCGGACTGGGCCGGCGCCTTCGTGCCCCGCTCCTCCTGGGTCGTGGCAGGTGACCCGCCCGGGTCCGTCGGGGCGGTGCGCCGGCTGGGCATCGGGCCGCTCGCCAGCAACGAGACCATCGTCGAGCACGTGCCCGACACCCGGCTGTCGTACGTCGTCAGCTCGTGGCAGCCGTACAAGGACTACCGCGCCGACGTCGACCTGACGGCCACGCCCGACGGCGGGACCCGGATCGTCTGGCAGGGCAGGTTCGTGCCGCGCCTCCCCGGCACGGGGGCACTGCTGCGCGCCGGCCTGCGCCGCCTGATCAGGGGCTTTGCCAGGAACCTCGCCCGGGCGGCCGAACGCGATCGGTAGGGTCGTCCGGTGAGCAGCGGCCCCCTTCTCGTCATCGGCGGGGCCGAGGACAAGACCGGCACCCGGCAGGTGCTCGCGCGCTTCGCCAAGCTCGCCGGCGGCGCGTCCGCGCGGATCGCCGTCGTGGCGACTGCGTCGTCCCTGGGGGACGAGATCATCGACGCCTACCGCGAGGCGTTCGGCGCGGTCGGGGTGAGCGACATCGTCGCGCCGCGGCCGCGCACCCGCGCCGAGGCGGCCGACCCGGCGCACGTCGCGGACATCGACGGCGCGACCGGCGTTTTCATGACCGGCGGCAACCAGTCCACGCTGTCCGGGGTCGTGACGGGCACGCCCTTCGGAGCGGCCATCAAGGCTGCCCACGCCCGCGGCGCCGTCGTCGGCGGCACCTCGGCGGGCGCCTCGGTGCAGAGCGAGCACATGGTCGCGTTCGGGCGCCCGGGCGCGACGCCGAAGCTCCGGATGGCGCAGATGTCGGCCGGCCTCGGTCTGCTGCCCGGCCTCGTCATCGACCAGCACTTCGACCAGCGCAACCGGTACGGCCGGCTGCTGACCCTCGTCTCGCACGCCCCGCACCTGCTGGGAATGGGCGTCGACGAGGACACCGCGGCCATCATCACGGACACTCACCTGGAGGTCACGGGCCGCGGCGCCGTGACCCTGTTCGACGGCCGCTGGATGACCTCCAACGTCGACACCGCCCGCGGCTCCTCAGCCCTGCTCGCCTCCGGTGTGATCCTGCACTCGCTCCCGTCCGGTTCCTGCTTCGACCTCGAGGCCCGGGTGCTGCTGCCCGGCCTCGGCGGCCGACCCGACGACCTGCGCGAGACCCACGCCGTCCGCACCGGGACACTCGAGCACCGCATCGACGTCGAGGGCGCCCTCGGCGACCAGTCACGCACCTAGGAGGGGTCGGAGTGCAGCCGGATCTGAAGGTCCTGTTCACGCGGGTCTACCGGGGTCCCAACTACTGGTCGTACGACCCCGCCGTGCACCTGCAGGTCGACCTCGGCGTGCTCGAGGAGCACCCGACCAACCTGCTGCCGGGCTTCACCGACAGCCTGCTCCTGCTGCTTCCCGGTGTCGGTGAGCACTCCTGCTCGCGCCGCAAGTCAGGCGGCTTCGCCGAGCGGCTGCACGAGGGCACCTGGCTCGGGCACGTCACCGAGCACGTGGCCCTCGAGCTGCAGCGGCTGACCGGCGCCGAGGTCTCGCGCGGCAAGACCCGCGGCACGGCCGGCCGCCCGGGCGTGTACGACGTGATCTACTCCTACCAGGACGAGACCGTCGGCGTGGCCGCGGGCAAGCTCGCCGTCCGGCTGGTCAACCATCTGGTCCAGGCCGAGGAGGGGTTCGACCCCCAGGCCGAGATCGACGAGCTCATCCTGCTCGCCCAGAAGGCAGCCTTCGGCCCGTCGACGCAGTCGCTCGTGGACGAGGCCGTGTCCCGCGACATCCCCTGGATGCGGCTCAACAGCGGCTCGCTGGTCCAGCTCGGCCAGGGCGTGCACGCGCAGCGGATCCGGGCGACGATGACGTCGCAGACCGGGTCGCTGGCAGTCGACATCGCCTCCGACAAGGAGATGACCCTGCAGCTCCTCGGAGCCGCTGGTCTGCCGGTGCCGCAGTCGAAGTCGGTACGGACGCTGGCCGGGGCGATCGAGGTCGCGAACCGCATCGGGTGGCCGGTCGTCATCAAGCCCCTCGACGGCAACCACGGCCGCGGCGTCGGGCTCAACCTGCAGGACGAGGCGGCCCTGGCCAAGGCCTTCGAGGTCGCCAAGGAGGAGTCCCGCCGGGGCTGGCTGGTCGTCGAGAACTACCTCGTCGGCAGCGACTACCGGTTCCTCGTCGTCGGCGGCCGGATGGTCGCGGTCGCCGAGCGAGTGCCGGCGCACGTGATCGGCGACGGCGTGAAGTCGATCGCGGAGCTCGTCGACGTCACCAACTCCGACCCGCGCCGCGGCGTCGGGCACGAGAAGGTGCTCACCCGCATCGCGATGGACGCGGCGGCGGACGACGTCCTCGCCGGCCAGGGCTATTCCCGCGACGACGTCCCCGACAAGGGCGTCCAGGTGAAGCTGACCCTGACCGCCAACATGAGCACCGGCGGCATCTCCATCGACCGCACGATGGAAGCCCACCCGGACAACGTCGAGATCGCCGAGGAGGCCGCCCGCGTCGTCGGGCTGGACGTCGCCGGCATCGACTTCATGGCGGTCGACATCACCAACCCCGTGCGCGAGGCGGGGGGCGGCATCGTCGAGGTCAACGCCGCCCCCGGCTTCCGGATGAACACGCACCCGACGATCGGCGAGCCGCAGTTCGTCGCGAAGCCGGTCATCGACCTGCTGTTCCCGCCGGGCACCCCGTCGCGGATCCCGATCGTCGCCATCACCGGCACCAACGGCAAGACGACGACGTCGCGCATGGTGTCCCACATCTTCAAGGGGATGGGCCGCAAGGTCGGCATGACGTCGACCGACGGCATCGTCATCGACGAGCGGCTGGTCATCCGCGCCGACGCGTCCGGCCCGAAGAGCGCGCGGATGGTGCTGCAGAACCCCCGCGTCGACTTCGCCGTCTTCGAGGTGGCCCGGGGCGGGCTGCTGCGCGAGGGCCTCGGCTACGAGCGCAACGACGTCGCAGTCGTCCTCAACGTCGCGGCGGACCACCTGGGCCTGGGCGGCATCGACACCGTCGAGCAGCTCGCCGAGGTCAAGCAGGTCATCGTCGAGGCGGTGCCCCGCGACGGCTTCGCGGTCCTGAACGCCGACGACCCGCTGGTCGCCAAGATGGCGCGCTCCTGCAGCGGCGAGGTCGTCTGGTTCACGATGGCCGCTCCCGGGTCGGCCGAGGCCAGGAAGGTCGAGGACCACTGCCGCCGTGGCGGCCGCGCCATCGTCCTCGAGCGGGGCGAGCTCGGCGACATGATCGTGATCAAGCACGGTCGCCGCTCGATGCAGCTCGCGTGGACGCACCTGCTCCCCGCGACGTTCGGGGGCAAGGCCGTGATGAACGTCCAGAACGCGATGGCCGCCGCTGGTGCAGCCTTCGCGGCCGGTGCACCGCTGCACGACATCCGGCAGGGCCTGCGCACGTTCCAGACCACCTACTACCTCGCCCCGGGCCGGCTCAACGTCACCGAGGTGGACGGCGCCACGGTCGTCGTCGACTACGCCCACAACGCTGCCGGCATGCGGCTGCTCGGCGACTTCGTCGACAAGCTGTCGGAGCACCCCGCCGACGACCTGCTGCGGCACCGCCGGATCGGCGTCATCGCCACCGCCGGCGACCGTCGCGACGAGGACATGCGCGAGCTCGGCGAGGTCGCCGCGCAGCACTTCGACATCATCATCGTGCGCGAGGACGCCCGGCTCAGGGGCCGCGAGTCGGGGGACGCCGCCCGGCTCATCGCGGAGGGCGCAGCTCGAGGCGGGCGCGTGAAGTCGGTCGAGACCGTGCTCGACGAGATCGCCGCCACCCGCCGCGCCCTCGACCTGTCCGGACCCGGCGACGTCGTCGTCATCTGCGTCGACAGCCACGCTGCCGTCTGGTCGGAGATCCAGTCCCGGTCGCACCGCGCCCAGGCCGGCTCACGCGCCGACGACGCCACCGGCGACCCCGACCTGCAGACACCTCTGCCCTTCGGCTGAGGACCTGTGCTCCTGCGTCCGCCCGCCTGACGCTCGGCGATGCCCACCTGAGCGGACGCAAGACGTCAGCCGGCGGCGGCCAGGACGCGGTCGCGGACCTGCTCAGGCGTCATCCGGGCGCCGCCCGCCTCGCGCAGGACGTCCTCGCAGCGGAGCCGGTCCTGGTGGACCATCAGCGCGACCACGTCCTCCGGCTTGCGGCCGAGCAGCGCCGACCGCAGCGCCGTGACCTCGTCGTCGTAGGCAGGGACGTCGCCGGCGCCGCGCCTTAGCAGCTCGGTCATCTCCTCGGCGGCGCGGCCCCGCAGGTAGCGGTCCTTGAGGGCGATGACGACCTCGTCGGAGCCGTGCCGCGCCAGGTGGCCCATCTCGACCAGCTGCTCGTCGAGCCGGTCGCCCGCCGTGCCGAGCACGGTGAGCACCCGGCCGCCCGGGAGCCGCAGCCCGCGGACGACCGACAGCAGCGCCTTCAGCCCGTCCTCGTTGTGGGCGAGGTCGAGGGCGACCACAGCACCGCCGACGAGCCAGAGGTTCATGCGGCCGAGGGTGTCCTCGCTGCCGAACGTACGCAGGCCCTCGCGGACGGCGTCGAGCGGCAGCCCGATCGCGAGCGCCGCCGACGTGGCCGCAAGCGCGTTGGCGAGGTCGTGGCGGGACAGGCCGGACAGGGTCATGGGTACGTCGACGAGCGGCAGGACCGAGGTGACCTCCGCACCCGCCAGCACGGTGATGGTGTCGTCGAGGACCGTCGTGGCCCGGCCACCCGACTGCAGGACCTGCCGCAGCCCGGGTGAGTCGTGGTCGAGGGAGAACGCCCAGCGACGGCCCTTCGAGGGCATGGCGAGCACCCGCGGGTCCTGCGCGTTGCAGACGAACCAGCCACCCTCGCGGGTGATGCGGGGCACCACGCCCTTGACCTCGGCGAGGTCGTCGACGGTGTGGATCCCCTGCAGCCCAAGGTGGTCGGCCGCCACGTTCGTCACGACGGAGACGTCGTTGTGCAGGGCACCGGCACCCCGGAGCAGCAGCCCGCCGCGAGCCGTCTCGAGCACCGCCAGCTGGACCCGCTTGTCGGACAGGACGGCGCCCGCCCCGCCGTACCCGCTCCAGTCGCCCTCCTCGACGGCGACGCCGTCGACGAAGACCCCGTCCGTCGAGGACCACCCGGTGACGTTGCCGGCGCAGCGCGAGATGTGGGCGACCAGCCGGGTGGTCGTGGTCTTGCCGTTGGTGCCCGTGACGGCAACGACGGGGATCTTCGGCCGGGGCGTCGACGGTGCCGGGCCGGGCTCGACCCCTTCGAGCGTCGTGATCGAGGGGTCGGCAAGGGCCATCCCGAGGGCGCGGGCCAGCTCGCGCCGTCGCCAGGGGAACGCCACTGTCAGCTGCCCGGGCTCGGGGCCCGGCCGGCTGCGGACGGCCAGCCTCGTCGTACCCGCCGTGGCGGCGAGCTGACGGACCCGGGCCTCCAGCTCACGGGCGAGCTGCCGGGCGCGGGCCTCGGCCCTGGGCACCGCCAGCTCGGCCGAGACGTCCAGCACGACCTTGCAGGCCGCGCGCGGGAAGTAGAGGTTCGGGCCGTCGAGCAGCCGCAGCTCCAGGAGCGTCGGCGGGTGCTCGTCGGGGCGGTGGGGCACCCACCTGAACCTACTAGCGTCGAGGTGTGGACCTGACCCAGCTGCGCGAGGCCGTGGCGGCCCGCCGACCGCTCTTCCTGGCCGACCTCGAGCGCCTCGTGAACCTCGACTGCGGGTCCCCCGACAAGGCCGGCGTCGACGCCGCGGGGCGGATCGCGGCGGAGCGGCTCGAGGCCGACGGCTGGACCGTCGAGCGGCTCGCCCACGACACCTGGGGCGACACCCTCGTCGCCCGCACCGACGGTGGGGCGCCCGGCCACGTGGTGCTGATGGCGCACCTCGACACGGTCTTCGACAAGGGCGAGGCCGCAGCGCGCCCGTTCTCGGGCGACGGCACGACCGCGCACGGCCCGGGCGTGACCGACTGCAAGGCGGGCGTGCTGACGGGCGTCAACGCGGTCGCCGCCCTGCGGGCGTCGGGAACGCCGTTCCCGCGCGTGACCTTCCTGCTGACACCTGACGAGGAGGTCGGTAGCCCCTCGTCGCGCGAGCACATCGAGCGCCTCGCTCTCGGCGCCGACGCGGCGTTCTGCCTCGAGTGCGCCCGCGCCAACGGCGACATCGTCAAGGCGCGCAAGGGTGTCGTGGACCTGGTCGTCGAGATCGAGGGTCGCGCCGCCCATGCCGGCATCGAGCCGGAGAAGGGCATCAACGCCGCCCTCGACGCGGCCCTGACGACCATCGCCCTTCAGGAGCTGAACGGCCGCTGGCCCGGGGTGACCGTCAACGTCGGCGTCATCAGGGCCGGCTCGCGCCCCAACGTCGTCTGCCCCTCGGCGCGACTGGAGGTCGACGTCCGGGCGGTCGAGCTGGCGACGTTCCACGACGCGGTGGCGGAGGTGGAGCGGGTGGCTGCGGAGGTCCGGGTCCCCGGGGCCGTCAAGACCGTGCACCGCACGGCGGCCCACCCGCCGATGGAGCCGACCGCCGCCGGTGACGCCCTGGTGGCCAAGGCTCTGGACCTGGCCGCTCAGCTCGGCATCGAGACGGCCGCCTGCGGGACGGGCGGCGCCGCCGACGCCAACACCACCAGTGCGATGGGTGTCCCGACGATCGACGGCCTCGGGCCCGTCGGCGGTGACGACCACGCGCCGAGCGAGTGGCTGGACCTCACGAGCATCACCCCTCGCGTCACCCTGCTGGCCGCCCTGATCGCCTCCGTCGCCCCCTGATCGGTTGCGCCCGGGCGTCAGCCGGACCCGTTCGAACCGATTCGACGGAGGGGGCTGTCGATCTGGGCGGATCCCGTCCGTCGGAGGAGCATGAGGGGCGCACGAGCGGCCTACCTGACGAGGGAGATGCACGATGTCGCAGTACCTGGTTCTCATCTACGGCGACCCGTCCTACGAGGCGGGCAGCAGTGACGACGTCATGAAGGGGCACATGAAGTTCGGCGAGGACCACGGTCCGCGCATCGCCGGCGGCAACGCCCTGCAGCCGACCACCACGGCCACGAGCGTCCGTCCCGACGGCGCCGGCTTCACGGTCACCGACGGGCCTTTCCTCGAGACCAAGGAGGCCCTGGGCGGCTACTACCTCATCGAGGCCGACGACCTCGACGAGGCGATCCGCATCAGCAAGGACATCCCGATGCCCGCCGGCGGCGTCGAGATCCGGCCCGTCGTGGTGTTCGAGTAGACGCCGTCGCCGACGCGCACCGTCGCGAGTGGGCCGCTGTGCTCGCCGCGACGGTGCGGGTCACGCGCGACCTCGACCTGGCCGAGGAGTGCGTGCAGGACGCCTTCGCGAAGGCCCTCACGACGTGGGGCGACGACCCACCGCGCAATCGCGGGGCCTGGCTCACGACCGCGGCCCGCAACCGGGCGCTCGACGTGATCCGGCGCGAGGCGACCCTCCGCACCAAGCTGCCGCTGCTCGTGATGGACGAGCAGGACCCGCAGGGGCCGTTCCCCGACGACCGGCTGCGGCTGCTGTTCACCTGCTGCCACCCCGCGATCGACCCGCAGGCGCAGGTGGCCCTGAGCCTGCGGCTGCTCTGCGGCCTGTCGACGGCTGAGGTGGCGCGCGCGTTCCTGGTCAGCGAGCCGACGATGGCTGCCCGGATCACCCGCGCCAAGAAGAAGATCGCCCGGGCCCGCATCCCCTACCGCGTCCCGGCGGCGGACGAGCTCGCCGGCCGGGTGGACGCCGTCCTCGCCGCGCTCCACCTGCTCTTCACCACGGGGCACAGCGCGCCCGCCGGTGACCAGCTGGTCCGGCACGACCTCGTCGCCCGGGCCCTCGACCTGACCCGGATGCTGCACGCCCTGCTGCCGCTGCCGGAGGTCATGGGCCTGGAGGCACTGGTGCTGCTGACCGATGCCCGGCGGGCCACGAGGGTCGACGACGAGGGCCGCATCCTGCTGCTCGAGCACCAGGACCGCGCGAAGTGGGACCGCGCCCAGATCTCCGAGGCGCTCGAGCTGGTCCGGAGCGCCTTGACCGAGGACCCGGGGCGGTACGCCCTGCAGGCCGCCATCGCGGCCGTGCACGCCGAGGCCACGACGTACGCGGAGACCGACTGGCGCGAGATCGTCGGCCTCTACGACCTGCTGCTGCGGCAGTGGCCGAGCCCCGTCGTGCGGCTCAACCGCGCAGTGGCAGTCGGCATGGCCGCCGGTCCGCAGGCCGGGCTGGACGTCCTCGAGCCGCTGGGTGACGAGCCGGTGCTGGCGACCTACGCCTACCTCCCGGTGGCGCGGGCGCACTTCCTGACCGAGCTCGGTCGGACCGGCGAGGCGAGGAGCGCGTACGAGGAGGCACTGCTGCTCACGGAGAACCTGGTCGAGCGCGCCTACCTGGCCGAGAAGCTGTCAGGCCTCGAGGCGACGTAGCAGCGGGACAGCGGCGAGGGTGGCGATCCCGATGACGGGCCAGAGCGCCGCGTACCCGTGGGTCTCCTCGAAAAGGCCGCCGGAGAAGCGCACCGCCCAGCCCACGAGAAGCGGCCCGAGCACGATGCCGACACCTCGCGAGACGTCGACCAGCCCCGCCGCCACGCCCTCGGAGCCCGGCGGCGCGACGAGGAAGGCCAAGGCCTGCGGCAGCGTCAGCAGCACCGAACCGGCGAGCGCCACGAACGGCAGCAGCACGAGCTCCGGTCCGAGGGACGTGGGCAGCGCTCCGGCCACGAGCCCGACGCCGTAGAGGACACCGGACCACGACATCACGGCAATGATCCCGAACCGCCTCTCCAGTGCGCTCGCGAGCGGTGCCCCCAGCACGTAGGCGACCGCGACCACGCCGATCACCACGGACGCGACGCCGGTCGAGTGACCCAGGCCCTTGGTGACGTAGAGGACGATGAAGCTGCGGAGGCCGGCAAAACCCAGCTCGAGCAGGGCGTTGACCAGCGCGAAGGTTCGCATACCCTTGCTGCGCAGGACCTCTCGCACCGACAAGGTGCGCGCCGACTCGTGTGGGACGCGTTGCTGCAGCTCCGCGACAGGGACGAGCGCCAGCGTCGACAGGAGGAGCAGCGCGCCGGCAACGACGAAGGGCAGCGGCATCCAGAGCTCGAGGAACACGCCGCCCGACAGCAGCGCCACACCGAGGCCGACACCGCGCAGGACTCCCTGTGAGGCTTGCGACCGCGCGTAGAGGTGCCGGGGCAGCAGGTCGGCGTAGAGCGCCCGGTACGGCGGGTAGTAGAGGTAGTAACCGAGGAAGAACATCGCCACCGCGACGCTCGCCACGAGCAGGTTGACCGACAGCGGGAGCAGCACCAGACCGGCGAGTGCCAGCGGGGCCCCCAGCAGCACGAACGGCAGGCGCTTGCCGAGGCGGGTCGGGGGGAGCCGGTCCGACATCGCCCCGGCCACCAGCGGCAGTGCCAGGGCCAGCGCGCCCTCGCCACCGAGGATGGCACCCACGACCCCGGTGTCGTGCACCTTGTCGTAGAGGATCGAGGGTCCGTACGACGTCAGGGTGCTCAGCGCGAACGCCAACCCGAACGTCGGCAGCCCGAGCAGGGTCAGGAGCGGGCGGATCTCCCGCGCCTGGGTGTCCTCCACGGGGGCCCTCAGCACGCGGCCATCCTGCCGCAGAGCTTGCACCGTGCACGCAGGAACCGGGCGGCGCGCGTCGAAACACCTGAGCAACGTTCCTTGCTGGAGGTCCCCCCGTGCGCGTCCGCACCGCCCTGATCGCTGCCGCTCTCGCCGCGGCGGCCCTGCCCGCGCTCGCCCACGCCGACCCCACCGACTGCCTCGAGGTCGACATCGACGCCGCGCTGTGCGCGGTGACCAGCGCCGGTCAGACGGCACAGACCGCGGAGCAGCCGGCGATCCCTGCCCGCGACGCCGCTCGGCTGGCCGCGGACAAGGCCCTCGAGGCCGCAGGCATCTGCAACCCGCTCGACCACGCCGCGTGCCTGCTGCCCTTCCCGAACGACGACCTGACGAAGGCCGACCCGACCACAGCGACCGGCCGCCGCATCGACATCGACCCGCTCGCGATGCCGCGCAACGTCGCCAACCGCCCGATGGACCCGACCGAGCTCAACCGCAACGACGGCTGGTCCCCGGGAACGCCGATCCTGACGGTGGTGCCGCGCCTGAGCACGAGCCGGTCGGGGATCCCCAGCGAGGCCGACCCCGGCGACAGCCTCGGGGCGGACGCGCCTGTGGTCCTCGTGGACGCCACCACCGGCAAGCGCTGGCCCTACACCGCGGAGCTCGACACCAACGCGCTCGACGGCGAGCAGCCGCTTCTCATCGTCCGCCCGGCGATCAACTTCCCGGACGGCCACCGGATCGTCATCGGCCTGCGCGACCTCAAGGACAGCGCGGGCAAGGCCATCCCCGCAGGCCCGGAGTTCGCGAAGCTGCGAGCAGGGGCAACGGCCAAGGACCCCGTCTTCGGGCCGCTCATCAGGGCCCACGTCGCGCCGAAGGACCTGTTCCTCGCGTGGACGTTCACGATCGCGAGCACCCGCAACACCACGGAGCGGATGCTCCACCTCCGCGACGACGCGTTTGCCAGCCTCAAGGGCGCTGCGCCGTCGTTCACGGTCGACACCGTCACGCAGAACTACAGCGACAAGGTCGCGACCCGCATCGAGGGCACCTTCCAGGTCCCCAACTACCTGACCACGCCGGTGAACCACAAGGAGCCGGTGCTCGGCAGCGACCCGGGCCTGCCCGGCACCCGCTTCCTCTACCTGCCGGGCTCCGACCTGCCGCAGCGCAACGGCAGCTTCACGGCGACCTACACCTGCGACGTCCCGAAGAGCGCGTCGGCGAAGCACCCTTCCCGCGGGTCCATCTACGGCCACGGCCTGCTCGGCGGCCAGGGCGAGGTCGGCGCCGGCAACGTCCAGAAGATGGGCAACGAGAACAACGTCCTGTTCTGCGCCACCGACTGGTACGGCATGGCGACCGGTGACGTCCCCAACGTCGCCACGTTCCTCGCCGACATGAGCTACTTCCCGACCCTGCCCGACCGGGTGCAGGAAGGCATGCTGGCCCAGCTGTTCCTCGCCCGGCTGGTCAAGGACCCGCGCGGGTTCGCCAGCGCCGCCGCCTTCGCTCACCGGCTCGCACCCGGCACCGTCTACTACGACGGCAACAGCCAGGGCGGCATCATCGGCGGCGCGCTGCTCGCCGTCAGCCAGGACATCACCCGCGGCGTGCTCGGCGTCGTCGGCATGAACTACTCGACGCTGCTCGACCGGAGCAGCGACTTCTCGACCTACGAGTCGGTGTTCAACGCGGCGTACCCGAGCGAGGTCGACCGCGAGCTGGTCTTCGGCCTGATCCAGCCGCTGTGGGACCGCGGTGAGAACAACGGGTACGCCGAGCACATCACGACGAACCTGCTGCCCCACACCCCGAAGCACACCGTCCTGCTCTCCGTCGCCCTCGGCGACCACCAGGTCAGCAACTACTCCGCCCTGGTGATGGCGCGCACCCTCGGCGCGCGCACCAACGGCGGCTTCCTGGCCAAGGGCCGCTCGTGGGAGAGCAGCCCCGGCTGGGGGCTGCCGAGGTTCACCGGTTCGTGGAACGGCAGCGCGATCGTCTTCTGGGACAGCGGCACGGCGCTGCCGCCGCTGGGCAACACGCCGCCCGTCGAGGGCAGCGACCTCAAGGGGCACGACCCGCACGAGGACCCCCGCGCGACCTACCTCGACCGAGTCCAGAAGGGCCTGTTCCTGCAGCCGACCGGCAAGGTCGTCGACGTCTGCAAGGGCAAGCCGTGCATCGGCCGGCCGCTCGGCCCCGAGGACCCGCCGACAAAGAAGTAGCCCCCCGGGAGCAGCTGCTCCCGAGGGGCTACCCCCGCGCTGTTGCTAGCTCATCACGCAGCCGAAGGGCGACTTCGAGTTCCGCAACTCCTCCAGCACGATGTAGCCGAGACCGTAGATGTGGATGTCCGCGCCTGAGGCTTCCGTGGTGCCGAACAGGAAGTAGCACTCGTCCGAGACCTCGACACCCGTGGCGG
>JAODNF010000206.1 GCA_025464915.1 Frankiales bacterium
CGGAGACCTCCCACACCTCCACCGCGGGATAGGCGGTGTCGAGGCCGTCGTCGCTCACGACGGCGCGCTGCTTGGCCTGGCCGCCAGTCTTCGGGCCGAACGAGGCCACCCGCGTCAGGCCGGGCGATCCGGTGAGGGCCTCGTGCACGAGCACCGGGCGCGGCGCACCGGTGCGTGCCGGGTCCAGGTCGTTGCTGACGACGAGGTAGTGCACGCCCGACCGCGCGAGAACGGGCGCGAGGGCCTGCGAGCCGAGACCTGTCTCCAGCCGGTTCTCGACGGCGTCGAGCAGCCTGGTGAGGCCTGGTGACCCGAGCGGCACGGCGTCGCGGACCACCCAGTCCGTCGTCGTGAGCGCCTGCAGCGGGTTGTCCAGCGGTCGACCCCACTGGAACTCGCCGAAGCTCGCCGCCGGGACGACGAGAGCACGCCCGGTGGCGTCGTGGTCATCGAGCCAGGCACCGGTCTGCTGCCACCAGGAGGGCAGCTCGTCGTACCCGCCCGTCGGCACCAGTTGCCCTGCCAGCGCTGGGATCGCGGACCCGATGAGGGCCACCGTCGTGGCTCCGGTGACGACCCTGCGCAGCTCGACGCTCGGGAACCGGGAGAGCAGGTGGCACAGGCCGAGAGCCAGCGGCAGCCGAACGAGGGCGTCGAACTTGTGGATGTTGCGGAAGGGCGCGAGCGTGCCGTCGAGCAGGTGCTGCAGGCCGGACACGGCGGGTCCGTCGAGGGGCCCGGCGTGCGCCGCGCACATCGCGATCAGGCCGATGGCGGCGACGGTGACCAGGCGTCCCTGCGCAGGCATGCGGCGGCGGACAAGCCCGACCAGGCACAGCCCGGCCAGGACCGCGGTGTTGAGGATGGCGACGGAGTTGGTGACGAGGGTCCAGCCGGAGCGCCACCAGGGGCCACCGCCGGTCGCGACGTATCCGAGCCAGTGAGACGTCCCGCGCAGCACCTCCCCGGGGGACGTCGTGCTGGTCGTCGTTGCCGCGGTCTCGATGTAGTTCAGGAAGTTCGGGCTGTACCTGCCCTGGAGCAGCAGCGGCACGAACCACCAGGTGATAGCGAGCCCGACGCAGACCGACCACCACAGCGCGAGCCGACGACCGCTCCCACGACGCAGTCCGGGTACGAGCCAGAGCGCGGGCAGCGGGAGCAGCGCGAGGACAGCCGTCGCGTTGACCGCGCCCATGCACAGCACCGCCACGCCCGACCGGGCGGCCGCGCGCCGAGGTCTGTCCTCGCCCCGGATCAGGGGCAGCAGCACCCAGGGGAGAACGGCGAAGGGCAGGATCTCGGAGGAGTTGCCACCGACCTCGGTGAGCACCCGAGGCGCCAGGGCGTACGCGAGACCGCCGAGCACCTGCGTGGTGTGGGTGCCGAGGGCGAGGCGGCCACCGAGGCGGACGACACCGAGGAAGGCCGTGACCAGGAGCAGCGCCATCCAGAGCCGCTGCACCACCCAACCCGGGAGGCCGATCTCGTACCCGACCCAGTGGAACAGGCCCATCGGGAACAGGTACCCGTAGGCCTGGTTCTGCAGCTGCCCCCCGGCAGAGCTCGGGTTCCAGAGGTCGAGCGCACGGTGCAGGAAGCGGCCAGGATCGGCCGTCAGGTCGAGCTTGGTGTCGTTGCCGATCAGCCCTGCGCTCTGGTGGAAGGCCGTGACGACCAGGAGCAGCGAGACGGCGAGCAGCCGCAACCGCACCACCGGGCGAGGCGGGTCCACCACCTCGACGGTCGACGGCACGCCTCGCACGCTATCTGGTGACCCTGGTCGAGCCTCTACATTGCAGCTCATGAGCCTGGACGACCTCCGTCGCGACTGGACGACCCTCGGGGAGCAGGACCCGTTGTGGGCGGTCTACGTCGCGCCGGGGAAGAAGGGCGGCGGCTGGGACGTCGACGAGTTCTACGCCACCGGGCAGCGGGAGGTGGATGCCTCCCTCTCCCACGCCTCCGAGCTGGGGCTGACCGAGGTGCGCGGCACCGCACTGGACTTCGGCTGCGGAGCCGGCCGGCTCACGGCTGCCCTGTCAAGGGCCTTCGCCAGGGTCGTCTCGGTCGACATTGCGCCCTCGATGGTTTCGGAGGCCAAGCGCCTGGGCCGGTGCGGCGACAACGTGACCTTCGTGCTCAACGACAGGAGCGACCTGTCGTTCCAGCCCGACGGCAGTGTCGACCTCGTCTACTCCAGCCTCGTCCTGCAGCACATGCCGGCCGACCTCGCCGCCGGCTACCTCGCGGAGTTCGGCCGGGTCCTGACGACCAACGGCGCCGCGATCATCCAGGTCGCCACTCGCGCGACCCCCTCAGTGCGCGGCCAGCTGTTCCGGCTGCTGCCACCCCGCGTCGTCGGGGGCCTGCAGAAGACCTTCCTGAAGTACCCCGCTCCGATGCTCATGACCGCCATGCCGCGTTCCGACGTGGAGCGCGCCCTCGCGGGCTCCGACCTCCGCGTCGTGGAGGCTGTCGAGGAGACGATCTACGGCGGGCACTTCGTCACCACCCGGTACTTCCTCGCCAAGGACTGACGCGCCCGTGGAGGCCCGGGCAGCAGCGATGAGTACTGCCGCTGTCGGCCGTCCACCTCAGCACAGCACGGACGGCAGCGGGAGGATGGGCCCATGAGTGCGCTGGCTCGCAGGATGTTCGAGCTCGTCGAGCCGATCGGGATGATCCCCTACTCGGCCGACGAGTCGAACGAGGCGATGTTCTCCCTGGGGTTCAGCAACTACTGGGACACCTACTTCGCCGGACGGGCCGCCCCGTTGGGCCTCGTGCCGGCTGAGGTCGTTGACGCGGTCTTCTACAACTTCGCTCCTGGCGAGGTCGCCCGGCACATCCCGAAGGTCTGGAGCACGACGACGCCGGAGGCGGCGATCGCCGCGCGGCAGTCGGGCTGCGCCAGGGCGCTTCGCAACGTCCTCGGCGACCGGCTCGACACACCCGAGAGCGCGCGGGCCGTCGACCTGCTGCTGAAGGCAGCGACCACCGCGCCCGTCGAGGGCCGTCCGATGTACGCCGCACTGCTCGCGCTGCCGGCGCCCGAAGACCTGGCAGGTCGCCTCTTCCACGCGGCATCACTGCTGCGAGAGCACCGCGGCGACGGGCATGTGACGGCGCTGATGGCCGAGGGCGTCGGGCGGCTCGAGTGCCACGCACTGTTCGCGCTGGCGATGGACCTGCCGGCCGAGAGGTTCGGCCGCATCCACCACCTGCCGGCAGCGCAGCTCGCCACCGTGACCGGCGGGATGCGCGACCGCGGCCTCATCGGGGCGGACGGCTGGCTCAGCGAGGCGGGGCGCGCCGTCCACGAGCGCGTGGAGGCGCAGACCGACGTGCTGGCGGCCGCGCCCTACGACTGCCTGACCTCCGAGGAGCAGGGCGAGCTCATCGCCGCGCTCGAGCCGCTCGCGGAGCTGCTGGTGGCAGCCCAGGACTCCGGCTGACCGTCAGGACAGGTAGCGGGCCAGCTGCTCGATGATGCCGAGGGTCCCCTTCTCGCGGTTCGGGCCGTCGGCCCAGTACTGGTCGAAGAACACGCCGTGCTCGACGTGCGTGTAGCGGGTGCCGTCGGCGATCGGCTCGAACTCGAACGAGGCGACGGAGGTGGACATGTGCACCCCGTCGAGCCACATGTCGTAGGTCGTCACGATGCGGTCGTGCTCGATGATGTCGGTGTAGGTCGCGACGTAGCGCGAGACCGGACCGTCGTGGAACGTGCCCTCGGCGATGTCGACGCCGCCGACCCTGAAGTCGAAGGCCCACTCGCCGTGCGTCATCGCCTCGCCCGCGCCCCACCAGCTGAGCTTCTCCTTCTCGTCGGCGAACGCGTTCCAGACCCGCTCGACGGGTGCCGGGTAGTCGCGGCTCAGGGTGAAGCCGGAACGGGCCAGGCGGCGCTCGACCGTCATGCCGACGCTTTGCGGGTGAAGGTCACGTGGATGGTGCCGCTGTCGGCCACCTCGGACGTCACGTCGTGCGTCCCCTCGAGACCGCGCAGGTCCTCCCACACGCGGTGGCCCCGGCCGAGCAGGATCGGTGCGACGCCCACGTGGAGGTCGTCGACGAGGCCGGCGCACAGGAACTCGCGGGCCGTGCTGATCCCCCCGCCGACGCGTACGTCCCGGTCACCCGCCGACCGCTTGGCCTCCGCGAGGACGTCCGTGATCTCCGCACTGCGGAAGTGGAACGTCGTGCTTCCGACAGGTAGCGGCGGACGTGGCGCCGTGTGCGTGAGCACGAAGACGTCGTAGCCGAACGGCGGCTCGTCCCCCCACCAGCCCTTCCAGTCCGGGTCGTCCGGAAAGCTGTGCAGCCCGAACATGGCGGCCCCCATGATCTCCGCGCCGATGCCCTCGTTGTGCCCCGCCGCGAACGCGTCGTCGAGCCCCGTCGTACCCGCCGCGCTCGTGTCACCCAGGACGCGCCGGCGGAACGTGCGCGTCGCGGCGTAGGCCGCCGTGAGCGGGCCCCAGTCCTCCCCCATCGGGTTCTCGGAGCCGTCGGGCGCGGCGGTGTAGCCGTCCAGCGAGCTGAAGAGGTCGATGCGTACGCGGTTCATGTCAGGTGTCCTTCGGGGCAGTGCGGGTGAGGTGGATGCCGAGCCGGTCGGCGGAGTGCTCAGCGGGAGTCCGCTGCTGGCTGAGCCAGAGGTGTACGACGTCGAGCGCGCCGGGTCGCAGGCTCACGGTCCGGACCCGTCCGTGCTTCTCGGACGTGACCACCCCCGCGTCCTCGAGAACGCGCAGGTGCTGCATGAGCGAGGGAAGTGCCATCGCGAACGGTGCGGCGAGCTCCGACACCACAGCCGGCGACAGCGCGAGCCGCTCGACGACCGCGCGTCGCGTCGGATCGGCGAGCGCGCGGAGCACCGCGTCGATCTCGTCGTGATACCTAGGCACATGCCTAACTATTGCGAGTGGTGCCGCGCCCGTCAAGAAGGCCGGTCCCGTCAGTCCCGTTACTCGTCCTGCTCAGCGAGGTCCTGAGGCGCTGACCTCGTCTCGGTGAGCAGGGCGCAGAGGGCGCCGAAGGCCAGCAGGCAGAGGGTCTGCGACGCCTGGCTGGCCTGGCCGACGAACACGGCCGTGTGCTCGTCGAGCGCGACCAGGGTGGCGACGGCCGGAAGGACCGAGACGGGCAGGGCGGTGCAGCCGCGCTTGCCGAGGCGGAGGCAAAGGACGCCGGCGACGGCGCCGATCTCGCCGGCCCAGCTGCCGACGACAGCAGCACCGGCGATGACGAGCACGGTGAGGAGCAGCGGGTGGCTGTGCGGCACGGGGACGAGGAGCGGCTCGTGCCGGGGAGCGCGGACCGATCGGACGGCGAGGCCGAGCAGCAGCAGGGAGCTGAGCAACCCGATCAGCAGGGACCACCGGTAGGGGGTGTCAGGCGCGTAGTCGAGGTGGACCGTGCCGCCGGCGCCGTCAGGGACGATCCAGCCCTGCGCCCAGCCGTCGACCATCAGGGGGGTGAGCCGTGTGCCGGCGAGGGTGGCGTGCCAGCCGTCGCCGGCGGCCTCGGGGAGGGTGAGCAACGAGGTCGGGCCGGCGACGACGGTGACGGTGCGGTGCTCGTCGCCCCACCGCCGGACGGTGGTCTGCCGGGTCGTCGCCGGTGCAGTGGATCCCTCGAGGGTCAGGGAACGGATGCGGAACTCGAACGTTCCCAGGGCGGAGACGTGGTGGGTGCCCGCGGTGAGCGCGACCGGCCCGTCGCAGGCCTCCAGTCTCAGCGGCTGGTCCGTCAGCAGGTCGCCCACGGTTCCGACGACCTTCGTGTGGTGCGCGGTGCCGTCGATGGAGACGTCGGGACCGAAGCCGCAGACGGCACCGGTCGGCAGCGTGGGAGTCGGCGCGAGGTTCGGGACGCCGATGCCGGGGATCGTGATCTCGGCGATGCCGAGCGGGAGGGCCGGCCCCCCTTCGAGCCCGTTGCTGGAGGTGGGCCGAGAGGTCGGGAAGGTGAGGGTGACGGTGTCGCTCATGAGGGCCGTGAAGCTCGCCCGGCCGTCTGCACCCACGACGGCGTCGCGGTCCCCCGTCCTGGCATGGACGTGGATCGCCGTCGGGAAGGATGCCCGCGGCTCGACGCCCGCCGTGAGGTCGATCTGGGTGATCGCGGTGGCCTGGGGCCAGGTCAGCGTGAGGTTCGGCTTCGAGTCGCCCGCGGCGGCGATCCAGGACGTTCTCAGGTCGCCGTCGACGGCGGCGTGGGCACCCACGGGTCCGGCGTCGAGGGCACTCGACGACACAGCTGCGAGGTGCGGGGCCAGGGGCACCGTCAGCCGCTCGATGGTGGTGCTCTGCTGAGGCAGCACCGACCCTGTGAGGTCGAGCTCGCCGGCAGTCGGTGTCGTGAACGTGCGCTGCAGGCCGCCCGTCTCGTCGCCGGTGTCAGCGGTTGTCGCGTCACAGCGGGTGACGCCGTCGCGCAGCAGGCACGGTGCGATCGGGTCCGAGGCCTTGAGGACCACGGTGGGCACCGCGCTCCCTCTCGGGAGCACGCCCCGCAGGAGGACCTCGCGCGCCGGCGTGATCCCTGGCAGGGCGAGCTCGCGGATGCCGACGACGCCGAACCTCCTGGCGTCGGCGACCGACGCCACGGTGACCCGCAAGGTCTTCCAGCGTCCCGCTGGCAGCACCAGCTGCTGCGGCTCCTCGCTCGCTGTCACGGTCTGCACGACCGATCCCGCCTCAGTCGTGAGCCGAAGGCTCGTGATCGTCGGCCCGAACAGGGCGCGGTGCACCAGCGCGATCGCCACCAGATCGGTGTCGGACGGGGTCTCGCGGACGACCTGCAGCCACTGACCCACGGGCCGGGTCAGGGAGGCCGACCGCCAGAACGTGGAGCCGTTGCCGTCGAGTGCCGCACCGGGACCAGTGCCGCTGCTGACGGGCGAGAAGCTCTCCGGGAACGCCGAGGAGGACGACGCGGCCACACTCGTGAGTGCCGCATACGTTGCCACCGTCTCCTGCGGGGCGACGTCGCCAGGCGGCAGTAGGTCGTGCGCGGCGCGCACCTGGCGGAAGGCGTCGTCGGCGGTCAACAGCGGTCCGAGCGCGCCGTGGACGCGGCCGAACGACCGCTCCCGCCTCTGCAGCCCGTCGGTGAGCACGCGCGGTCCGGGCCAGTCCCCCACGACACCGGCGCCGACCTCGGTTGCGAGCACCGTCGGCCCGGTGACGATGCCCTGCTCCAGCAGCGTCAGCAGGTCCTCGGGTCCGCCGGCCAGCGCGGTCACGTCGGTCAGCGGCGTGGCGCTGACCTGCGTCACCGGCTGCTCGACCGACCACACCTCGAGGTCGGGCACGTCAGCGGCGAGTCCGCCGTCCGTGGCCAGGTCTGCTCGTACCGTCCCGCCGAACGTCGCGACCTGCTTCATCCCCGGTGAGCGGTCGAGGGCCTGCCGCACCCGGGCAGGAGGCAGCGTGCCGGAGGACTGGTGGTCGAGGTCGTTGCGCACCAGCAGCTGGTTGACGCCCATCCGCGCGAGGACCGTCGCCAGCGCCGTGGAGCCACGGCCCGTCCGCAACGCCTCCTCGATCGCGTCGACGAGCCGGGTGTTGCCCGCCTGCGTGAGCGGCACCTGGTTGCGGACCGCCCAGTCGCTCGTGGCGAGCGCCTCGAACGGCTCGCCGATCGTGCGGCCCCACGTGTACTGCCCCGCCGTGGCCTCGGGCAGGATCAGCGTCCGCCCGGTGCCGCCGTGCTCGGCGACGTACGACGCAGCAGACCGCCACCAGGTCGGCAGGCTGTCGAACCCGGGCCCAGGGCGCAGCGTCCCGTCGACGACCGGGAGGGCTGCGAGAAGGACCGAGGCGATGGCCAGTGACGTGCCGAGCGCCCTGACCGCCAGGCGTGCGTGCCGCAGCCGTTCGACGACGTGGGCGAGCCCCAGCACCATCGGCAGCCGCAGCACCGGGTCGAGCTTGTAGATGTTGCGGAACGGCACCGCTGGGCCATCGAGGAGCGAGCGGAACTGCTCGGACACCAGGCTGCCCGGACTGCCCTGGTGGCCGAGGGTCAGCACCACGAAGCCGAGCAGGGCGCTGAGAAGCAGGAAGCGCCGCTCCGGCAGGTGCCGGTTCGCGAGGCCGGCAAGTCCGAGCACCGCCACGAGACCCGTGGCCACGAGCAGGCCGCGCGAGGTCGCCAGCTCCCAGGCGGCCGGCCAGAACCCGCCCGACCCCTGCGGCACGTAGGCGACCCAGTCGGTCGTCCCCCGCAGCGCTGCGACAGCGGTGACGGGGTCCGTCGTGGTCCGGGCCGACTCGACCCAGCTCGTGAAAGGCGGGCTGTTGGCTCCCAGCAGCAGCAGCGGCCCGATCCACCACAGGCTTGCGAGCACGAGGGCCGACGTCCACCAGCCGAACGCACTCGCCCGCTGCTTCCACGGGGTCGTGCGAGTCAGCAGGTAGAGCACGGGAAGCGGCAGCACGGCGACGGTCGCTCCGGCGTTGGCGGCTCCGAGGAGCAGCACGACGATGCCGGACATCCAGACCGCGCGTCGCGGGTCGCGCTCGAGGTAGCGGACGAGCGGCAGCAGCAGCCAGGGGGCGAGGGCGACGGTCAGCGCTTCGGACGAGAACGGCCCGACGACCGTGAGCATCCGGGCGGACAACGCCCACGCCAGGCCACCGACGACGGACACCAGGACGGAGGGGCTGATCATCCGTCGCACCAGCCGGCGGGCGCCCTCGTAGGCCGCGATGAGCACGACCGCGGTCCAGAGCCGCTGGACCATCCAGGCGGGCAGCCCGAGCAGCTCACCGAGGGCGAAGAACGGGCCGATGGGGAACAGGAAGCCGTAGGTCTGGTCGCCGACGCCCCCGAAGCCGTTCTCGGCGCTCCAGAGGTGCATCGCGCGGTGCAGCAGGTGCGTCGGGTTGAGCGCTAGCCCGAGGTCGGTGTCGAAGGTGACCTTGCCGGGCGACTGCAGGATCGACGCGACAAGAAGCAGCGCCGGCACCACCAGACCCGCGACGCGCTTCACTCCTGTTGCGCGGGGGCCCACCGTTCGGAGGGTACATTCCCGTGCGTCCCTGACCGTGATCTTCGAGGAGCGACGTGCCTGTGCCGCAAGCCGGCTTCGACACGGCTTGGGAGCACGCGTCCGCGGTCCCCGGGTGGTGCACCCGTGAGCAGGCCCACGCGCTCTGGAAGGCCGCTTCGAAGCTCGGACCCGGCTCGTCGGTGCTCGAGATCGGCAGCCACAAGGGGCGCTCCACCATGGTCCTCGGCGAGGCGATGCGCACCGCCGGCGGGAAGGTCTATGCGGTCGACCCGTTCATCGAGGGTCGGCTGTTCGGCGGCCAGAGCACCCGCGTCACGTTCGAGGAGAACATCGCGGGCGCCGACCTGAGCGACGTGGTCGAGCTGTGCAGCGACTACAGCACCAAGCTCCGGCCGCATTGGCACGAACCGATCGATCTGCTCTACGTCGACGGCAAGCACGACTACTGGACCTGCGCTGACGACTTCCGATGGGGCGTTCACCTGCCCGAGAACGGCGAGATGCTCGTCCACGACGCCTACTCGAGCGTGGGCGTCACGCTCTCGATCCTGGTCAACGTCTTCGGCAGCCGCGACTGGGTCTACGTCGAGCGCACCGGGTCGCTCGCCCTGTTCCGCCGGGCCCGCCCGACGACTGCAGACCGGCTGCGCGTGCTCGCTGAGATGCCGTGGTGGATCCGCAACGTGATGGTCAAGGTGCTGCTAAGGCTGCGGCTGAAGCCCCTGACCAGGCTGCTCGGCCACTCAGGATCCGTGGACCCCTACTAGAGACGCGCGCGAACCTCGTCTGCGATCAGCGAGGCCAGGCGGCGCCGGCCCCTCTCGTTGAGGTGCTCGCTGCCGTCGGAAGGGTCCACGAACTCGTCCTCGCCGAACAGCGATGCCGTTGCGAGAACCGTCGCGTCCTGCCCCGCCCCCGTTCGGAAGGCCTCGGCCATGGCCGCGAGGTTGTCGTCGACGAGCCTGCGGAACCGCGGCCCGAGAGCGCGCTCGCCGGTGCGGACCGAGATGGGAGCCTGGTACGCGAAGAACGAGCTGCCCTTGTCCCGGCAGGCCCTCCCGAGCGCGGTGACGGCCTCGAGCTGCATGACCGGTGCGCCGTGGTGGAAGGCGTAGAGAAGCGCGAGTGCCTCGTCCGGTGGCAGTGACCGCTGCTTCAGGGGGAGGGCGTGCTCGCCGATCGTCGTGGCACCCGCGAGGGAGGAGTGCGGCACCGCGTAGTAGCTCGCGAAGTCGTCCTCCCTCCTGAGCGAGCCGCGGGTCGGCCCACCGGGCAGCGCGCGCAGCCGCTCAAGGGCGTCGTGATGGCCGAACCGGGGGTGCTCGATCCAGGGCTTGAGACGCCCTCGGGTCCAGAGCGAGACCACGAGAACCCTTGGCGCTGGGGCGATCCGGACCAGCTCCGTCAGCAGCCCGGCGTGGTAGCCGCCGCCCTGGACCGACACGGTCCGCCTGCCGGGAAGCGCATCGGCGACCATCGCAGGGAGCGGCCGCTGGTCGGTGTCGGTCGGGCTGACGAACACCGAGACCGACTCCCCCAGCATCAGCAGGTCGACGTCCCGCGCCGCGAGGAGCCGGCGGGCGTCGCGCAGCTGCGGGTGGTCGAGCCGGTCTCGGGTCTTGGCGGCCGTGTCGAGCAGAAGCCGCAGCCGTGGGTCGGTGCTGGCGACGAGGCGCGAGAGCAGACCGCTCACTTCACCACCGGAGCTCCAACGATCGCGTGCAACAGGCAGAAGCTCGTGTCGGCGTCGGTGGAGGTCAGGACCACCTTCGCCGGTGTCCCGAAGCTGAGGCGACGGTGCACGACGGGGGACTGGCCGATCGTCTGGACGCTGGGACCACTAGCTCGGACAGCCAGCTCGTGGCCGCCGGCGTCGAGCACCGACAGCGTGAACGCGTTGGCTCGCGTCTGGTAGAGCTGCAGCTCGAGGTACCAGTCGGCAGGCCGATCCACGGGTCCGACCGTCACCGTCGTGGTGCCGGTCCCCTGCGCCCGGAACCCGCATGGCTGCTCCTGCGGCGACGTGATGTCTGCGACCTCGTAGACCGTGCCGGGCCTGAGGTGCCCCGCGGCGTCGACGACGAAGGGTGCCGCCGTCGTACCCCCGAAGCGCGCCTCGACCCTGCCGAGGGCGAGCACGTCGGACACGAAGCGGTTGGGCTCGATGCCCGGGATGACGCCCTCGGGAACGCTGGTGTCGTAGAGCTCGACGGCCGGACCGGCCTTGCGCACCGAGGCGAGCAGCGTGTCGACGTAGTCCTTGGACGGGTTCTGCCAGAAGCGGTCGGCGAAGGTGAGCCCTGAGACCAGGCTGGCGATGGCGACCAGCGCGACCGCTCCCCTCAGGGTGCGACTCGACGCCATCGCGTCGTCGTGCTCCTCGCCGGCGAAGGCCAGGGCGAGACCGAGGACGAGCGTCATCGGCAGGAAGAAGCTGTAGCGGTAGATCGGCGCGATGAAGGTGCCCAGGTAGTCGCTGCGGCCGTAGCCGACGAGCAGCACCCCGAGCAGCGTCGTGCCGATGGGGAGCGCCCAGGCCAGCAGCGCGGCGCGGCCGTTGCGGGCGACGCTGACGACGACCATGGCGACCAGAGCCACCTGCCCGAGCACCTCGAGGACCGTCGGCGGCGCTGCGAGCGACACCCAGTCGTGCGGGTTCGCGGCCCAGTCCCACGGGCCGCCGAGCAGCGCCGTCCCGATGACCTGGGTCCACTCGGTGCGTGCCACGTCCCATGCGTCGCCGACGGTGAAGCTGACGGGCCGGCCGGTGTAGTCGCCGCTGAGGTAGGCGATCGCGAAGGCCACCACTGCGACGCCGGAGGCCGCCCACGTGACCCAACGGCGTGCGCTGGCGCGGACCCGCTCACGCAGGGAACCGGTGTGCAGCCACCCGAGCGACAGCGCCGGCAGCAGCACCACGATCGTCACGGCCTGGTCGGCGAACGACATCGCCACCAGGCAGAGCACCGCTGCCACGAGCGCTTGCCAGGCCGGGCCGCCGGCGACGTACCTCACGTGCAGCAGGAGCGCCCCGAGCACGCAGGTCTGCGCGACGGACAGCCCGAGGCCGTTGCTCAGCACGGCCGTCGCCGGCACCAGCAGCGGGCTCACGGCGTAGAGCGCCATCAGCAGCCGGATCCAGCGACGAGCGCCCAACAGCTCCTCGAGCAACCGCCAGAGCAGGTACGTCGCGGCGAGCTGCAACGCGAGCCGGATGCCGACCGTGAGGGTCCAGCTCAGCGGAGCTGTGCGGTCGAGCAGCCAGTAGACGAGGCGCGCCGGTGCGCCGAAGTGGCCACCGAGGGACTCGCTCAGGTAGTCGCCGTCCAGCGGTCTGCCCGTGGCCTCGGCGAGGTTCGCGAGGTCCGGGCCGGAGTACCAGCCCCGGAGCATCACGGTTCCGAGCCAGACGGCCTGGCCGACCAGGACGACGCACAGGGACATCCGACGCCGGTCGAGACCCGGCCCGAACCGCAGCCGCGTGGTCCCGTCGCTGGCCATGGGCGCAACGTACCCTCCGGCATGTGGAGGACAGCGCACGCCGGGCGTCACTGGCACGGGGCGGCACGCTCGTCGCGCCGGCCCTGACGCTGGTCAACGTGATGGCGTACGTCGTCACGGTCGCCGCCGCCCGCGACCTCACCAAGGACGACTACGGGACCCTCGTCGCCCTCCTCGGCGTGCTGCTCGTCGCCTGCGTCCCGGCGATCGCGCTGCAGGCCGTCGTGGCCAAGGCCGTGCGCACCATGACGCCCGGGGCGCTGCTGCGGCGAGGGCTCGTCCTCGGGCTCGCCGCCTCGCTTGCCGGGGCGGCCCTGTCCCCCGTCATCGCCGCGTTCCTGCACAGCGGCGTGCTCGGTCCGCTACTGGTCGCCTCGCAGCTCGCGCCGTTCGCCGTCCTGTCGAGCGCCATGGGCGTCCTGCAGGGCCAGGAGCGGTTCGGGGCGCTGGCCGTCGTCATCTCCGTCCAGGCCGTCGGACGCGGCGTCGGCGTCGTACCGCTGCTGTTCGGCGGATCCTCCGACGACGTCCTCGTCGCTCTCGCTCTGGGAGTGCTCGCGTCCGCTGTCCTGGCCCTCGCGCTTGTCGGGAGGTCGGCGTCCGGCGCATCCTTCGCGCTCGTCGAGGTGGGCCACGCCACCGGTGGCATCCTCGCCCTGCTCGTCCTCGCCAACGTCGACGTCCTGCTGGCGCGCAACGTGCTGTCCGGCGACCAGTCCGGCCGGTACGCCGTGGGCGCCGTCCTCGCCAAGGCGGCGTTCTGGCTGCCGCAGGCCGTCGCCGTCGTGGTCTTCCCGCGGCTGTCGGACCCGGTCGAGGGTCGGGCGCTGCTGCGGACGTCGCTGCTGCTCGTCGGTGGTCTCGGCGCCGTCGAGGTCCTCGGCTGCGTGGTGCTCGCCCGTCCGGTCCTCGAGATCACCTTCGGGACCCAGTACGGCTCGCTGTCGCCGTACGCCTGGTTGTGGGTCGTGCAGGGTGCGGCGCTGTCGCTCGTGCAGCTGCTCGTCTACCGGGCGATAGCCCTGTCCGACCGGGTCACGGGCGGGCTCATCGGCGTCGCCGCGGCCCTCGAGACCGCCGTCGTGCTGCTGTGGCGCCCCGGGAAGCCGAGCCTGGTCATCGCTGTCGCGACGGTCATCGCCGTCGCGACGACGGCATTCCTGCTGGTGCGGTCAGGAGCGGCGGAGAAGGCGGCGCAGCCAGCCGCCGCCTGACGGCATCTCGAAGTCGCGCTTGCGGTTGGCGACCTCCGCGTCCTGCTGGTCCTTGGTGTGCGGCATCGGCACGTGCGGCGGGAGCGGCGGCATGCTCGGCATCGACATGGCCTGACCGTACGCCCGATGCCGACGCCCCGTGTTGCAGAACTCTCGCGCACACCAGCGGGTGATCGCACAACGGAGCTCGGGGACACCTCGGTTCCCCGAGAGTCGTGGCTGAGGCGCACAACGGCGCGTGATCGCACGGCGGCGGCGTCCGGACGGCGGCGTTCGCGGGCTGGTGCGCCCAGGCCACGCTGTTCCTCGGTGCCGTGCAGCCCCCGTCGGGTCGCGGGCCGGACGATCAGTGGCCGGCGTCGTCCCAGGTGCGGCCGACGCCGACGCTGACGTCGAGCGGGACCGACAACGGGTAGGCGCCGCCCATCTCGCGGCGGACGAGGGTCTCGAGCTGCTCGCGCTCGCCAGGGGCGACCTCGAGGACGAGCTCGTCGTGGACCTGGAGCAGCAGCCGGCTCTTCAGCTCCTCGGCCTTGAGCGCGCCTGCGACGTTGAGCATCGCGACCTTGATGATGTCGGCGGCGGAGCCCTGGATGGGAGCGTTGAGGGCCATCCGCTCGGCCATCTCGCGGCGCTGGCGGTTGTCGGAGGTGAGGTCCGGCAGGTAGCGGCGGCGGTCGAGGATCGTGGACGTGTAGCCGTCGGTGGTGGCCTGGGCCACGACGTTGCGCAGGTAGTCGCGGACGCCACCGAAGCGCTCGAAGTAGGCGTCCATCTGCTCCTTGGCCTCGTCGCGCGTGATGCGCAGCTGGGCCGCCAGGCCGAAGGCGCTCAGGCCGTAGGCCAGGCCGTAGGACATGGCCTTGATCCGGCGGCGCAGCTCGGGGTCGACGGAGTCCGTCGGGATGCCCAGGGCGCGGGAGGCGACGAAGGTGTGGAGGTCCTCGCCGGAGTGGAAGGCCTCCTTCAGGCCCTCGTCGTCCGACAGGTGCGCCATGATGCGCATCTCGATCTGGCTGTAGTCGGCCGTCATGAGCGCCTCGAACCCGTCGCCGGCGACGAAGCCCTGCCGGATCTCGAGGCCCTGGGCGGTGCGGATGGGGACGTTCTGCAGGTTGTGGTTGTCGGATCTAAACCGACCCGTGGCCGCGACCATCTGCTTGAAGGTGGTGTGGATGCGGCCGTCGTCGGCGACCGTCGGGAGCAGCTGCTTCTCGACGACCATGAGCAGCCGCGTCACCTCGCGGTGGTTGAGCAGTGCCTCGATGACCGGGT
>JAODNF010000223.1 GCA_025464915.1 Frankiales bacterium
GGCGCATCGTGGCCCGCGGGCTGCACACCCACTCCAGCCTGGGCAGGCTCCTGCTCGAGGTGCTCGCCGCGGCGGTGCTCGTGATGGTGTTCCGCGGCACCCAGGGGGCAAAGGCATGAGGCTTGCCGTCTGCTCCTCCAAGGGCGGCGTCGGCAAGACCTCGACGGCTGCCAACCTGGCCGCCGTGCTCGCACGCTCGGGCCGGGTGCTCGTCGTCGACGCCGACCCGCAGGACTCGCTCGGGCGGGCCTTCGGCGTGGTCGCCAAGTCCAAGGACGACTCGCTCGCAGGCCTGCTGGAGGACCCGGAGGCCAACCCGCTCGCCGTCCTCCGCACCGAGGTCGTTCCCGGCCTCGACCTCATCCCCGCGCACCCGTCGCTCGAGCAGGTCGGCGTCACCCTTGCGACCCAGGGCGGCATCGTCACGGGCATCCGACGGGTGCTCCGCCCGCTCCTCGACGACTACGACCACGTCGTCCTCGACACCCACGGCGACCTCGGGAACCTGACCCTGTCAGCCGTCTGCGCCGCCGATGCCGTCCTGACGGTCTTCACGAGCGACCCGGGCTCGGCGCTCGGCGCTGCACGTGTCACAGCGTTCCTCGAGCAGCACCGCCGCTTCGAGAACACCAACGCGCGTCTCATCGGCGTGGCGTGCTCGCTGTGGGACAAGGACGGGAAGGCCGCCCGCGAGGTCGTCGGCGCGCTCGAGGGCACTGACCTCCCGCTGCTGGCGACCCGCATCCCGGTCTCGCGCCGGGTGCCGTCCGCGACCCTGGCCAAGCGCCCGGTCGTGCTGTCCAACCCCACGTCCAGCGTCGCCGAGGCCTACACGGCTCTCGCTGCCGATGTGCTGACGGCCTACGAGGAGTCCCGGTGACTGCCAAGAAGCCGAGCCTGCAGGCCGACCTCCAGGCCGACGTGCTCGCCGACCTCGCCGGTCCGGCCGAGGAGGTCACGGCCCCGCCGGTCGTGGAGCCCACCCCGGCCCCGCCGGAGCTCACCGAAGCGACGCCGGCTCTCTCGCTCAAGCTCACGCCGTTGAAGTGGTCACGACCCAAGGTCACGACGGTACGAGGCGGGCTCGGCAAGTCCGTCGCCGTAGGGCCCTGGCGGGTCGAGCTCTCCGTCAAGGAGTAGTCAGAAGCCCTCGACGGCGGCCGCGGTCGTCGTCGACTTCCGGGTCGTGACCCGCCAGGCGCCGTTCACGAACTGGATGACGCTCTCGACCGCCTTGTCCCCGCCCGTCGGCACGACCGTCTGGAGTCCGCCCCCAGCGGCCCTGCCTGCCTTGCCGCCGTTCAGGTCACGGTGGATGACGACCATGCCGCTCGCCTCGACGACGTCGACGCTCGCGATCGCGTCGTAGCCCGAGCCCTTGGGAGTGAGGAACACCGCCTTGGGCGTCGTGTCCTCGGCCAGGTCGACGATGCTCACCCGCGCCGTCACGCCGGGCTGCTTGCCGGTGCCGTTGCTCGACGACGCGGTCCGCACGGCCCGCAGCGCGAGGGACGCCCTGCTGTCCGTGACCGTCCACACGAGGTCGCGCTCCTCCGGCCCACGGGTCTCGACGACAGCGATGGCCTTGCCGAGCTTGCTCGCGAACGCCTGGCAACTCTGCGTCGTGAAGTCGGCGTCGGCCAGGCCGTAGCAGTGGTCGCCGGGCGGCCCGTTCTGCCGCTGCTTCACCGTCGGGTCGTTCGGCGCGGTGAACCTGCTACCGCTGCCGTCGACGACGGGAAGCGCTGCTGAGGCGGTCGGCGAGGGCGTACCCGGGTCCTCGCTGGCCGGCGGCTGAATCACCGCCGGGGCCGTCGGCGCGCTGCTGGACGAGGACGACCCGCCGCAGGCCGCGGCAAGGAGCAGGACCAGGAGGAGGGGCTGGGGTCGCATGTCGCGGCCCCTACCCGACCGGTCAGGCGGCTACGCCGCTCGGTCTCGTGGGCAGCGGCATGGCGAAGCCGAGGCCCTGGTCAGCCGCTCCCGGCGAGGATCTGCTTCGCGGCAGCCTCCCCAGACCTGATCGCACCGTCCATGTAGCCCGGCCAGAGCGCGCTGTAGCCGTCGCCCGCGAAGTGGACGTTGCCGCAGGGAGCGTGCGTCTTCTGCCCGAGGGCAGTGATGACCCCGGGCGGGTTGAACGTGCCGTAGGCACCGAGGGTCCAGGGCTCGGTCGCCCACACCATCTCGTGGTAGGCGACCGGAGCGGCGGCCTCGTGGCCGAAGTACGTCGCCAGGCAGGCGAGCACGTCGGCCTTCCGCTTGCGGGCATCGACCCCGAAGTACGCACGTGACCGGCTGCCCTCGAGAAACCCGACGAGCACGCCAGGGCTCCCGGAGGGAGGACTGTTGTCGTACACGACCTCGAGCGGCGCCTTGTCCGCGACGACCGACCCGTTCAACCCCTGCTTGCGCCAGAACGGCGTCCGGTAGACGACCTGCACCTTCGTCGTGGCACCCATCGGGTTGCGCTGCAGCACCTGGTCGTACGTCGCGGGCAGCATCGGGTGGAACTGGATGCGCGCGATCACCGGCTTGGGAGGCGTCACGACGACGTGGTCGCAGGTGACGGTGCGCCCCGTGCCGTGGTGGACCGTCAGGACCTTGCCGCGGTCGATGCGGGTGACCGGCGACCGCAGCACGACGGGGCGCTTCAGCCGCTTCGCCAGGCCGATGGACAGCTGCTGCGGACCGCCGACGAACCGGATCGACTGGGCCGAGCCGATGAGGGTGTTGACGTCTCCCCCGACGCCCGCGATCGCGCACACCCAGTCGAGCAGCGAGACCTGGTTGGCGTCCTCGCCGTAGACGGCCCGGACGGCGAGGCCCAGCAGGAAGCTCGCCTCCGCCGTCTTGGCGTGGTCGTCGATCCAACCCTGCACCGTCTGGTCGTCGAGCTCGGCGGCGCGCGGCGACGCCCACGGCGTCTCCGGGTCGACATCGCCCGCCAGGTTGTTGCAGTGCAGGATCGCCGCCTCGAGCTCGGCCAGAGCGGCCGGCGACGCAGGAGGGATGTCGCCGTTGTAGCGCTGGTAGGTCCCCTGGTAGCCGTAAACGCTCAGGCCCGTCGCGTAGGTCTCGAACGTCTTGATCCCGAGGCGGTCCGCGAGCTGCAGCACCTTGTTCTGGCCGGGGCCGGCCCACTGGCCGCCCATCTCCACGACTCCCTTGCCGTCGGGCAGCGCGAGGTCGTGGTTGCGTCCGCCCACCCGGTCCCGGGCCTCGAGGACGAGCACGTCCCGGCCGGCGTGCTGGAGAGCCGACGCCGCGGTCAGTCCCGAGAGCCCCGCGCCCACGACCACCACGTCGTGGTGGGCAGCGGTCGAGGCACCGGCCCTGGCCGCGCCCGCCGCCAGGACTCCCCCGGCGGCACCCGCGATGACGCCACGCCGACTGACCGCCATCAGCAGTGCTTGAGCAGCGCGGGGTTCACGACGGTCGGCGGCACGCGCCGGTGGGTGCCGGCCTCGTAGGCCGCGGCGTAGCGCAGCAGGCGCGCCTCGGACCAGGCCGTCCCCATGAAGGACAGTCCTTGCGGAGACCTGTCGTTGACCAGGCCCGACGGCACGATGACCGTCGGGTAGCCGGCAGCTGCCCCGACATTCGCGAGCGACGCCCCTGGGGCGAGGATCGCGTCGAGCGTGTCGGCTGCGAGGGCCCGGTCGATGCTCGCGCCCTGTGCCGTGCGCAGCGCCAGGGAGGCGGCGGAGGCGGCCTCCCGGCTGCCGGGCTGCGCGGCCGACGCGATGATGAGGTCCTGGCCGTATTTCACCTTGTCGGTGTGCTGCTGGTTGAACAGCATGATGTCGACGAGGCTCTTCACCCCGCTCTTCGGCGTCGGCGCCTCGGTGG
>JAODNF010000231.1 GCA_025464915.1 Frankiales bacterium
AGTACCTCCAGGAGGTGCTCGGGTACAGCTCGCTCAAGGCCGGGTTCGCGTTCCTGCCGATGCCGACGACCGTGTTCATCGTGTCCCAGCTGACCTCACGCAAGCTGTCGGACCTGGTGCCCGCGAAGGTCCTCATGCTCACGGGCGTGGCCCTCGGCACCGTCGGGTTCGTCCTCGCCGCCGGCCTCGGTGAGCACTCGTCGTACCTGCACGTCTTCGGGTGCCTCATCCTGTTCGCCATCGGCAACGGCATGTCGTTCGTCCCGCTGACGCAGGCCGCGCTGGCCGGCGTCCCGCCGCAGGACGCGGGTGCCGCGTCCGGCCTGGTCAACGTGACCCAGCAGCTCGGCGGCGCCCTCGGCGTCTCCGTGCTCGTCACCGTTGCGGGCTCCTCGGCGCACACGCCGCACCAGCTAGTCATCGCCGCCACCGACGCCTTCGCCGGGGCCGCGGTCTTCCTCGCTGCGGCGTTCGTCCTCGTGGTCGCGCTCGTTCGCGCCCCCAAGGCGGTTTCGCACTAGGCCGTTCGGAGCAACCCTGATCCTGCTGACGCGCCGATCCCTTGAGCATGAAGGGATCGGCGCGACGGCTGTTCGCCACGTACGCAGTGGTCTCGCTCCTGCCTGTGCTCGTGCTGGGCGCCCTTCTGGTGGCCCTCACCAGCCGTCAGTCCCACGCCCGGGCGCTCGCCCAGGTCCGCGCCGAGGCGCAGCTGCTCGCCGGGACCGTGGTCACGCCCCGCATGCAGGGCACGTCGCTCTCGAACGGGCTCACAGCCACCGAGGAAGCGGCGCTGAAGCAGAGCGTGACGTCTGCGATCACGAGCCACGAGGTCCTGCGCCTCAGGGTGCGCGACCTCACGGGGCACGTGGTGTTCTCCGACGACGGCAAGATCGACGGCGGGGTCGACGACGAGGCCCTCGAGGCGGCCCGCGGCGAGATCCACGCCGCGCTGACGACCCTCGGCGCTGACGACAACCAGAGGACCGGCCCGCAGGTCGTCGAGGCCTACGTCCCGCTGCGCGCGCTGGGAGCGGACCGCGTCATCGGCGTCGTCGAGCTCTACCTCCCGTACGGCGAGATCGCGGCGCAGGTCCAGTCCGAGCTCCGCGAGCAGATGGTGGTGCTGGGCGTCGGGCTGCTCGTGCTGTGGCTCGCCCTGCTGGGGCTGGCCACCCGCACCAGCCGCGCGCTGCGCACCTCCGCCGAGGACAACCTGTTCCTCGCCCGTCACGACGCCCTGACCGGCCTGCCGAACCGCTCGGACTTCCTCACCCGCGCCACGCGCGCCGTGGACGACGGGCCGGCCGTCATCGCGCTGCTCGACCTCGACCGCTTCAAGCAGGTCAACGACACCCTCGGCCATGCCATCGGCGACCGGCTGCTGGTCGAGCTCGCGGGGCGGCTGAGCGACCACCTCCGTGAGGGCGACGTCGTCGCGCGTCTGGGCGGCGACGAGTTCGGCCTGGTCCTGCGGGGCGTCTCCGACGAGGACGAGGCCGTGGCGGCCCTGGCCCGGGTGCGGGCGCTGATCGCCGAGCCGCTCGTCGTCGACGACCTGCCGCTCGCCATCGAGGCGAGCGTGGGGTTCGTCCTCGTGCCTGCGGACGGCCGCGCCGTCGACGTGCTCATGACCAAGGCCGACGTGGCGATGTACGCGGCCAAGCGCGGGCACCTGCCGCCGACCCGGCACCAGCCGGGTCACGAGCAGTACGACGCCACCCGGCTGCGGCTCGTCGGTGAGCTCGCCGACGCCATCGAGAACGACCAGCTCGTCCTGCACTACCAGCCGAAGACCGACCTCTCGCTCGGCAGGGTCACAGCCGTCGAGGCCCTGGTCCGCTGGCAGCACCCGGTCCTCGGACTCCTCTACCCCGACGCGTTCCTGCTCGCCGCCGAGCAGACCGAGCTCGTCGAGCCGCTGACCCGTTGGGTGCTCGACAACGCGCTACGTGCGCTGTCGCGGCTCGACAGCACGGGGGAGCTCTCGGTGGCCGTGAACTTCTCGGCCCGGTCGCTGTCGCGCGCCGACTTCGCCGACGAGGTGCTCGAGGCCCTCATCCGCACCCGTACCTCGCCCCGCCGGCTGCTTGTGGAGATCACCGAGACCGCGCTGGTCGCTGACCCCACTCGGGCCGCGGAGTCGCTCACGCGCCTCGCCCATGCCGGCGTCCGCATCTCCATCGACGACTTCGGCGCGGGCCAGACCTCGCTCGGCTACCTCGCTGCGCTGCCGGTCCACGAGCTGAAGATCGACCGCGCGTTCGTGATGGCCATGGACAGCGACCCCCGCAACGCCGCCATCGTCCGGTCGGTGATCGACCTCGGGCACAACCTCGGCTTCTCGGTCACGGCTGAGGGTGTCGAGACGGCGTCGGTCCTCGCCGACCTGCAGGCCGCCGAGTGCGACAGCGTCCAGGGGTACTACCTAGCCCGGCCCGCCGACGAGAACACCATCCGCCTCCGCCTGGAGAACGCCCGCCGCTGACCCACGCTTCCCCTAGGGGACGACGTGCACGGTCACGAAGAAGCGGCTCTGCGTGTCGCTGCAGCGCAGCGCCTCGCCGCACGCGCTGCGCGTCGCGCTGATCCCGCTCGTTCCCGTGCGCACGGCCTTGAAGTCGCGCACGTCCGTGCCGCACCCGCTGCCACCGTGACAGCCGGGGCGCGTGTAGTTCGGCGTCTTGCGCTCCGCGCCGTCGGCGCCGAGCGCGGTCCCACCGGGCGCGCCGATGGTCCAGTACGTGCTGGCCAGCGTGAGCTCGACGGTCTGCCCGACGTGGACGCTCACCGAGTGGTGGTTGTCCCGGTCGTCGAGGTGCCGGGTCGGCCAGCTGGTGGCGCTGGCTGGTGCTGCGGTGGCCACCAGTGCGGTGGCGCACAGGACGAGGACGAGCTTCACGGCGTACCCCCTTGGTCAGGGGTAGGACGCAGCCGTCGTGCCTACGGTTCCACCAGGATCTCGCGGGACTGCTGGCGCAGCAGGCGGTCGTCGAGCTCGATGGCGTGCGCGACGACGGGCGGCGGGATCCAGCCCTCGGTCATGAGCAGCCGGTAGAGCGCGATGCGGGCCTCGACGACGCACTCCGCGGCGCTGAGGCTGCGGTCCCGCAGGTCGTGGTCGTGCTCCCCGTTGCGGAGCCTGGCCTCGATGCCGTCGCGACGCTGGACGGCGGCGTGGTAGGCCCAGACGACCGCGTGCAGGCTCTCTTCCTTGCCGTTGGTCATGCTTTGGCTTCGGCCGGATGGCGCAAGCGACGTAGAGCCGAATGGGTGACATGTCCCTATCCATGCCTATGGTCGGAACCATGCCTGATGTCGCCTTCAAGGACCTCTGCCTGGACACCACCCGGCCCGACGAGGTGGGGCCGTACTGGCGGGACCTGCTCGGGCTGAGCGGTGCCCGGCAGGACGGTGGCGACTGGTCGCTGACCGGGAGGCCCCAGCAGCGGGCGGTCTGGGTCAACACCGTCCCGGAGCCGAAGACCGTCAAGACGCGGGTGCACCTGGACGTGCGGGTCGATGATCACCGCGGCCGGGAGCGGTGGGTGGTGCGGCAGGACCCGGCCGGGCTGGAGTGGTGCGCGTTCGGCCCTGGGGACGCGCTGGGCCCCTTCGAGCTCGTCGTGGACGCGGCGGACCCCGCGGCGCAGGCGGCCTGGTGGGCCGCGCGGACCGGTGGGACGGTGCACAACGACGGCGAGCCGTGGCACTGGGTCGAGGGCGCGGCCGGTTTCCCGTACGACTACTGGGTCTTCCAGCCGGTGCCGGAGCCCAAGACGGTGAAGAACCGGATGCACTGGGACGTCACGCTGGCCGACGGCTCGGTGGCGTCGCTGGAGGCGGCCGGCGCACGCGTCCTCGACGTGCTCCCGTCCTGGACCGTGATGGCCGACCCCGAGGGCAACGAGTTCTGCGTCTTCCCCTGACGCCGGAGCGAGGACCCGTTCTTCCCGGCCTTCGTCGCGACACGCGCGGTGTCGCGGGGCCCACCGGTTCGGAAGCCGGGCGGAGGTCAGGCGGCGGAGAAGTGGGGGTTGACGATGAAGCCGACGATCGACCCCTGCGGCGTGGTGATGCTGCCGGTGACGATGCCCTCGCCGACCTCGGTGGCGGGCGTGTGCACGGTGGCCCCCTGCGCGACCGCCTCGTCGATCGCAGCCTGGCAGTCGGCGACGCCCCAGTAGGTGAGCGCGCCGGCGGCTGGATCGCCGTCGGGAAGCAGGCCCAGCTCGTACCCGGCCACCTCGAAGCCCACGTAGAACGGCTGCTCGAAGTACGGCCCGAAGCCCAGCAGGCCGGCCCACCAGCCGGTCGCGGAGACCAGGTCGTCGACGGGGTGGATGACCGTGCGCAGTCCGAGCAGCTCCATGGGCCCACCCTCGCACGGGCACGTGACAAAACCCGGTGCCGCGAGCGCGTAGCGTGGTCGCCCATGAGCACCCACTGCGCGCCGTGCATCGCCGACCTCGCCCTGCTGCGCGAGGCGGCCACCACGGTCTCCGGGACGGCGGCCTGCGTGGCCCACGCCGTCCTCCTCCTGCACCCGAGCGACAACGCCCAGCAGCGGCTGGCGCGCCTCGCCGAGCTCCGCAGCACCGCCGAGGGCAAGATGGCCACTGCCTCCACCGACGACATCCCGGCCCTCGAGCTGCTGATCCAGGAGTACGCCCTGGCCGGGGCGATGGACATGACCGTCCCGCTGCGCGACCTCGCGGGGGACCGCACGCCGCGGCCGCCGAAGACCCGCAACCGCGGTCGGGACCGCGACCGGCCGGAGCGCGGTGACCGCCCGGAGCGCGGCGAGCG
>JAODNF010000286.1 GCA_025464915.1 Frankiales bacterium
GACATCGAGTACCGCTTCGGATTCACCGGCACGGAGTGGGGAGAGCTCGAGGGCGTCGCCAACCGCACGGACTACGACCTCACCGTGCACTCGACGGCGACCGGCACCGACCTGTCCTACTTCGACCAGGAGAGCGGCGAGCGCTACACGCCCTACGTCATCGAGCCGGCGGTGGGTGTCGACCGCAGCGCCCTTGTCTTCCTGCTCGACGCCTACACCGTCGAGATGGTCGCGACCGCCAAGGGCGGCGAGGAGCCCCGTACCGTCCTGAAGCTCGACCCGCGCCTCGCGCCGATCAAGGCCGCCGTCCTCCCGCTGAGCCGCAACGCCGACCTCAGCCCGGTTGCGCGCGACCTCGCCGCGAAGCTGCGCGGGCACTGGAACACCGACTTCGACGACGCGGGGGCCATCGGCCGCCGCTACCGGCGGCAGGACGAGGTCGGCACGCCGTTCTGCGTCACCGTCGACTTCGACAGCCTCGAGGACCAGGCCGTGACCGTGCGCGCGCGCGACACGATGAGCCAGGAGCGGGTGTCGCTCGACCAGGTCGAGCGCTACCTCAACGACAAGCTCGGTCCCCTCTAGTCGCAGGAGTGGTCATGACGAAGTACGTGTACGACTTCGCCGAGGGTTCCCGGGACATGAAGGACCTGCTCGGCGGCAAGGGCGCGAACCTGTCGGAGATGACCAACCTCGGGCTGCCCGTCCCGCCCGGCTTCGTCATCACCACCGAGGCCTGCACGGCCTACCTGTCCTCTGGCTCGGTTCCCGAGGCGCTGGCCGCGGAGGTCACGTCGCACCTCGAGGCGCTCGAGGCCACCATGGGCAAGAAGCTCGGTCAGGCCGACGACCCGCTGCTGGTCTCCGTCCGCTCCGGCGCCAAGTTCTCGATGCCGGGGATGATGGACACGGTCCTCAACATCGGCCTCAACGACGCGTCCGTCCTGGGCCTCGCGAAGCAGGGCGACGAGCGGTTCGCCTGGGACTCCTACCGCCGGCTGCTCCAGATGTTCGGCAAGACGGTGCTGGGCGTGGACGGTGAGCTCTTCGAGCACGCGCACGACGAGGCGAAGAAGCAAAGGGGTACGACGAACGACCTGGACCTCGACGCGGCAGCGCTCCAGCAGCTGGTCGAGACGTTCAAGGGCATCGTCCGCGACGCGACGGGCCAGGACTTCCCGCAGGACCCACGCGAGCAGATGGACCTCGCGACCCGAGCGGTCTTCGACAGCTGGAACGGCGAGCGCGCCCGGCTCTACCGCCGCCAGGAGCGCATTCCCGCCGACCTCGGCACCGCCGTCAACGTCTGCTCGATGGTGTTCGGCAACCTCGGCATGGACAGCGGCACCGGCGTGGCCTTCACCCGCGACCCGTCCTCGGGCGCGCAGGGCGTCTACGGCGACTACCTGCAGAACGCGCAGGGAGAGGACGTCGTCGCCGGCATCCGCAACACCTTGCCGCTGCAGGACCTCGAGGGCCTGGACAAGACGTCCTACGACGAGCTCATGGGCATCATGAGCACCCTCGAGCACCACTACCGAGACCTGTGCGACATCGAGTTCACGATCGAGCGGGGCAAGCTCTGGATGCTGCAGACACGGGTGGGCAAGCGCACGGCCGGTGCGGCCTTCCGGATCGCCACGCAGCTGGTCGACGAGGGCCTCATCGAGCTCGACGAGGCGCTGCTGCGCGTCAACGGCGCGCAGCTCGCGCAGCTGATGTTCCCGCGCTTCGGCTCGACCGACGGCGCGAAGAAGCTGACGAAGGGGATGGGAGCCTCGCCGGGCGCCGCGGTCGGCAAGGCGGTGTTCTCCTCCGCAGCCGCTGAGGAGTGGGCCGCGCGCGGGGAGGACGTCATCCTGGTCCGGCGCGAGACCAACCCAGACGACCTGTCCGGCATGATCGCGGCGCGCGGCATCCTCACGTCCCGAGGCGGCAAGACCTCCCACGCCGCCGTCGTCGCGCGCGGCATGGGCAAGACCTGCGTCTGCGGCGCCGAGGAGCTCGAGGTCTCGACGTCCTCCAGGACCATCACGCTGCGCGACGGGTCGGTCGTGAACGAGGGCGACGTGCTGTCGATCGACGGCACCACCGGCGAGGTCTTCGCGGGCGAGGTGGCCGTCGCTCCCTCCCAGGTCGTCGAGTACTTCGAGACCGGCGCCGTCGGTGACGACGACCTGGTGCAGGCCGTCGACCGGTTGATCCGGCACGCCGACGGCGCGCGCCGGTTGAGGGTGCGCACGAACGCCGACACCGCCGAGGACGCCCAGCGTGCCCGCCGCTTCGGTGCCGAGGGCATCGGGCTGTGCCGGACAGAGCACATGTTCCTCGGCGACCGCCGACAGCTGGTCGAGGACCTCATCCTCGCCGACACAGACGACGAGCGCACCGCAGCGCTCGACGCGCTGCTTCCCCTGCAGCGCAGCGACTTCCTGGAGATCCTGCGGGCCATGGACGGGCTGCCCGTCACGGTGCGCCTCATCGACCCGCCGCTGCACGAGTTCCTGCCCGACCTGACCGAGCTGACCGTCGAGGTGTGCGTTGCGGAGGCCAAGGGCGAGGTGCCCGACCCCAAGCGCGTCCGGCTGCTGGAGGAGGTGCGCCGCCTGCACGAGATGAACCCGATGCTGGGGCTGCGCGGCGTCCGGCTCGGTCTGGTCATCCCCGGCCTGTTCGCGCTGCAGGTCCGGGCGCTGGCTCTTGCGGCCAAGCAGCTGAAGGACGAGGGGCTCGACCCGCGGCCGGAGGTGATGGTGCCGCTCGTCGGCGCGGTCCAGGAGCTCGAGCTGGTCCGTGAGGAGTCCGAGAAGATCCTGGCCGAGGTCGGGATCGAGGCCCCGATCGGGACGATGATCGAGGTGCCGCGCGCCGCCCTGACCGCGGGCCAGGTCGCGGAGGCCGCCGAGTTCTTCTCGTTCGGCACCAACGACCTGACCCAGATGGGCTGGGGCTTCAGCCGCGACGACGTGGAGGCCGCCTTCTTCAGCCGCTACCTGGACCTCGGCATCTTCGGGGTCAGCCCCTTCGAGTCGCTCGACCGCGACGGCGTCGGACGCCTGGTGCGGATCGCGGCCGAGGAAGGTCGTCGTACCCGCCCGGACCTGCACCTGGGTGTGTGCGGCGAGCACGGTGGGGACCCTGACTCCGTGCACTTCTTCCACGAGGTCGGCCTCGACTACGTCAGCTGCTCGCCCTTCCGTGTCCCCGTCGCCCGGCTGGAGGCCGGGCGCGCCGCACTGGAAGCCACCGGCAGCGACACCCGCTAGTGCTGCTCCTGCTCTTCTCGAAGACCGTCCGCCGGGTCCTGGCGGTCCTGGTCCTGCTTCCCGTCGTCGTCTTCGGCGCCACGGCGGCGCGCGTCTGGTGGGTCGCCCGGGCCGACGACCGCCCGCACTCCGATGCGATCGTGGTACTCGGCGCCTCGCAGTTCGACGGCCGGCCCTCGGCCGTCTTCAAGGCCCGCCTCGACCACGCGGCTGAGCTGTTCAAGGACGGCGTCGCGCCCCGCATCGTCACGGTCGGGGGCGGGCGCACCGGCGACCGCTACACCGAGGCCGAGGCCGGCAAGCGCTACCTCGCGACGGTGGGCGTGACCGACGTCGTGGCGGTCGGCGTCGGCAGCGACACCCTGCAGTCGCTGAAGGCCTGCGCCGCCCGCTTCACGCTCGAGCGCTGGAAGACTGCCGTCCTCGTGACCGATCCCTGGCACTCGCTGCGCTCGCGCCGGATGGCACAGGACCTGGGCATCACGGCCGCGACGTCCCCGACCCGCACCGGTCCGGCCAACGGCAGCCGCGCCACCGAGGCCCGCTACGTCGCCCGCGAGACCGCCGCCTACCTCTACTACCGCGTGTTCCACCGCTCCAGCGACGCCGGCCCCCGCGCCGTCTGACCTGCGCTGGGCTGGGCTGGGCACTACACATAGGCGGCTCAGGCAGAGCCCGTCGAGGGTCCGCCACGCGCCCTGGAGTGGCTCCGTTGCGGCCTATGTGTAGTGGCCGTCCCTGTGGACGAGGACGAACCTGGTCCGGCGGAACGCGACAGGCTGATCCGGTGGACCTCGCGACCCCGACGGAGGTGCTGAAGCGGCACCCGACGGCCGTGCTGAGCCACGAGGAAGCCGCGGTCGCGGTCGGGATCGACCTCGTTCCGAAGACGTGGGTGCCCACGATCACCGTGCCTCGAAACCACGGGTTCGTGACGGAGCCGGGATGGCGGGTAAGCCGTCGGGACGTGCCGACGAGGACGCTCGAGGACGGGCGGCGCGTCACGCAGTCGGCTCGGATCGTCTTCGACCTCGCTGCGACTCTCTCGTTGGAACACGCGGTGGCATCGGGGGACTGCGCGCTCCGCAAGAAGCTCGTGCTCGTCTCGCAGCTGAAGGAGCTCTCCGGAAAGCTGCGGGGACGCGGCGCTCCCGAGGCGCGGGCCGTGGTGGCGCTGCTCGAGCCGAAGAGCGGGTCGGTGCTCGAGAGCCTGCTGCGGGTCCTGCTCGTCACCTCGGGCATCCCGACGCCCGTCTGCCAGGCGCTGATCCTCGACGGCCGCGACGAGGTCGCGCGGGTCGACCTGTGCTGGCGCGCCCACCAGCTCATCGTCGAGGCGGACGGGTACGCGTTCCACAGCGATCGGCTGGCCTACCGGCGCGACCGGGAGCGCATGAACCACCTCGAGCGGCTCGGATGGCGGGCGCTCCGCTTCACGTGGGAGGACGTGGTCGGCCGACCGCAGCACGTCGTCGATCTGGTACGGCACTGCCTCGAGGCAGGAATCCGGACACCCGCGTCGAAACCGGGACCATGAGCCGACGCCTTGCCGCCCCCCTCGCGTTGACAGCCGTGGCGGGAGTTCTCGTCGCCAGCCTCCCGGCCGGCGCCGCGACGAAGCCGCTGAGCTTCCGCCGTACCGTCCTCGCGGACCAGAAGGCCTACGGCGAGCCGAGCCTGGCGATCAGCAAGGACGGCAAGCACATCGTCGTCTGCGTTCCCGGCGGCATCGGCACGACCTCGGACTGGTACTCGAGCGACGACGGCCACACCTTCGCTACCAGCCACACGAATGCGACGAACGGCGGCGGCGACTGCGAGCTGGACTTCATGCCGAACGGCACCCTGCTCAACGCCGACCTCGAGGTGACGGACTCCGCGATCCGCTACTCCAAGGACTTCGGAAAGACCTGGCAGGGCAGCCAGACCGCGGGCATCGAGCAGGACCGGCAGTGGTTCGCGCACTCGAAGGACGGCACCAAGGCCTATCTCGTCTACCACGACTTCGCGGCCGAGGGAGAGTTCTACGCCGAGAGCCCGGACGGCGGGATCACCTGGCCCGCCGCGATGGCGGCGAACCCGGTCACCAACGTCGACCAGGTCGCGCTACCGGGCAACGGTGCCGGCAAGCCCGGCGACTCCGCCTCGCTCATCGACCAGGGCGGCAACACGTTCAGCGGGCCGATGCTCATCAGCCCGGACGGCAAGGACATGTACGTCCTCTACTCGCTGTCGGACGCGAAGAGCAACGTCACCGACGGCATCCCCCCGTACGGCCCGACGCGCGGCGTCGTCGTGGCCCACAAGGGCCCGGAGGACAGCGGCTTCAGCAACAAGTACGCCATCGCCAGCGACGGGCTCACGACGACCGGCGCGATCTTCCCCTGGGGCACGATCGACAAGGACGGCAACGTCTACGCGCTGTTCAACTCCGACAAGGGGTCCAAGGGCCACTTCCACACCTACTACACGGTGTCGACGGACAAGGCCAAGACGTGGAGCGTCCCGGTCAAGGTCGACGACACCCCGCTGGCCAAGGGCGCCCAGATCTACGTCACGGGTGCTGCCGGCGCGAAGGGCGTCCTCGACCTGGCCTGGTACGGCAGTGACAACGCGACCAGCCCCGCCGACGACACCGCGGTGTGGAACATCCACTTCGCGCAGGTCCGGAAGGCGCTGTCGGCGCACCCGTCGATCGTGCGCCAGCTGGTCGCGCCGGGCGACCCGCTCCACAAGGGCAACATCTGCCTCAACGGGCTGCTCTGCATCGTCGGGGGTGACCGCAGCCTGGCCGACTTCATCGAGCTCGCGATCGGCCCTGACGGCATGGCGCAGATCGCCTACGCCGACAACGACGGCACCTTCACCGGCACGAAGGGCCGCGTGGTCTGGGCCAAGCAGGTCGGCGGCCAGTCCGCGTTCGACCCGTCGACGGTGGCGATCGTGCCGCCGGTGGTCACGCCGCCGGGGACCACGACCCCGACGACCGGCGGGACGAAGACCGGCACGGGCGGCCTCGCCGCGACCGGCCTCGGCAGCTGGCTGCCGCTGACGTCGCTGCTGCTGATCGCCGCCGGAGTCCTCGCGAGGCGGAAAACCGGTGGACGGCAGGCCTAGGGTCGAAGGACCGACGAGCAAGCGAGGAGGTGCAGCCGCCATGACGGTGTCGATCGTGCGCGCCCACCTTCCCGGGGCGGCTGCCTGACGCAGTCGCCCTCTCCCGAGAGGCCTCTCGTCTTGCTCGACTTCCCGGCCGTCCCTGACGGCCTGACTGCTGCACTGCTCACCCGCGTCGACCGCTCTGCGTACGACGTGCTGACCCTCGCCGGCCCGGCGCGGGTCGCCGCTGTCGCGGACGACCTCACTGTCGGCGACTGGCTGGTGCTCGACCGCGGCACCGTCGTCACGGCACTGCCGCGCACCTCCGTCCTGATCCGCGGCGATGTCCGGGGAAGGTCCCGGCCGCAGCCGCTCGCAGCGAACCTGGACGTCGTCCTCCTCTGCGTCGGCATGTCCGGTCCGCCGAAGGTGCGGCGGCTGGAGCGCCTGCTCACGCTCGCGTGGGAGTCGGGCGCGACGCCGGTCGTGGTGCTCACCAAGGCCGACCTCTGCCACGACCCCGACGAGGCGGTTCGCGAGGTCGCTCCGTACGCCCCCGGCGTCGAGATCGTCACGGTCGCGGCCGCGCGCGGCGACGTCGCGGCGCTGGCCCCGTACGCCACCCGGACGCTCGTGCTGCTCGGTGCCTCCGGCGCCGGCAAGTCGACCGTTGTCAACGCCCTCCTGGGCGGGGACGTGATGGCGACCGGTGACATCCGCGACGTCGACGGCAAGGGCCGCCACACCACGACCCACCGCGAGCTCCTGCTGCTCCCGGGTGGCGGGATGATCATCGACACCCCGGGACTGCGGGGTGTGGGCATGGCCGTCGCGGAGGAGGGCCTGACGCTGGCCTTCTCGGACGTCGAGGAGCTCGCGAGCGCCTGCCGCTTCGCGGACTGCCGGCACGAGACCGAGCCGGGGTGCGCCGTGCTGTCCAGCGTGGTCGCGGGCGACCTCGGCCGGGACCGCGTTGACTCCTGGCGCAAGCTGCAGCGCGAGCTCGCGTTCCAGGCCCGCCGTACCGACGCCCGGCTGCGGGCCGAGGAGTCGAAGAAGTGGAAGGCGATCAGCAGGGCGCAGCGGGCGGCAGGGAAACAGCGCTGACCGGCGAACTCCTCACAGGTGCGCCGTCGCCTCCTGATCCCTGTCGTTGCCGCTGCGTTGCTGACCCCGTTCGTCAGCAGCCAGGCGGCGACGACCGTGCCCGCCACACCGGGCAACGGCCACGCGACCGGTCCGACGGGCACCGACCACGCGATGCCCGGCCAGACCACCGGGCTGCCCGACCTCGATCAGCTCGACCCTGTCCGCTACCGCCTCAAGGACGCGATCGTCGAGCACGTGCAGGTGACGAGCCGCGACGGCATCAACCGGATCTGGGTCGACATCATCCGGCCGCGCACCAGGCCAGGCGTCAAGGTCCCGACGGTCATGGACATGTCGCCGTACTTCAACACCCTGGGCCGCGGGTGGAAGGGCGACTGCAAGACGCCCACGTCGCCCCGGCCCGGGACCCTTCAGCCGCTCTGCGCGTCGTACTCGCCCTTCCCCGAGTACTACGACGACCTCCTGGTCCCGCGCGGCTACGCGGTCGCGCTCATGGACCTGCGCGGCACCCGCAACACGAGCGGCTGCCAGGTCTACGGCGACCGGGTCGAGGTCGAGGACGGTGTCGACACCGTCGACTGGATCGCCGACCAGTCCTGGAGCAACGGCAAGGTCGGGCTCACCGGCGGCAGCTACGACGGCACGATGGCGACCGGCGTCGGCGTGGAGCAGCACCTCATCGGTCGTCACAAGGACGCCGTCCCGGCGGTGATCCCGATCCGCGCGATCGACCGCTGGTACGACTACCACTTCATGAACGGCGTCCCGTCCTCCGACCACGAGGCCACCCCGGCGCTGTTCACGACCGCGCTGGCCACCGCCGACCTCCAGACCCAGAGCCCGGCGGACGACCCGCTCGTCGCGGCGGAGATCGCCGAGCGCAAGGCCTGCGCCGCCACGGCGGGTCAGTACACGAACGCCGGCTACGCACCTGCGTACCAGGACGCGAAGAGCGACTTCTGGTCCCGCCGCGACTACGTCAAGGACGCTGGTACGACGAAGACGGCGTTCTTCCTCATCCACGGCCTCTATGACTTCAACGTCAAGACCAGCAACGTCGGCCACCTCTGGGCAGCGCTGCCCAAGAGCACCCCGAAGAAGCTGTGGCTCGAGGACTCCGACCACGTCGACCCCGACACCCCCAACCCGGGTGAGGCGACGAAGGACGGCGAGATCTTCCCGTTCACCTACCAGAAGGCGTTCCGTGAGGGCGTGCTGCGGTGGTGGGCGCAGTACCTCAAGGGCCTGCCCGCCGGCGCCCTGCAGACGCCGACCGTCGAGGTGCAGCAGGGCAACGGGCACTGGCTCGGCAGCCGCTCGTGGCCGGTAGCCGGCAAGGACCAGGTGCTGCACCTCAAGGCCGGCGGCAGGCTCGGCGCCAGCAGCTCCGAGGGCTCGGTGTCCTACGCGGACATGGGCTCGGGCACGGTCTCCGACCCGAGGATCCCGGCCGCCGTCTCCTTCGTCGGTGCCAAGGCGACCAGGGCCCAGCGGATCAGCGGTGAGATCCGCTTCGACCTCCGCTACCAGCTGACCGGCACGGACACCTCCTTCACGGTCCGGGTGGACGACCTGCCGCCCGGCGCGAGGACGACGCGCCCGTCACCGACTCCACCCTCGACGGCGTCAACAAGGGCCCCTTCACCGTGACCTACGGCTTCGCCAGGGCCGCCTACGCGGGCGACATCGCGCCGCGCGGCCTGTCCTACCCGAACACCCTGACGCCGCTCGTCCCCGGCAGCACCAACGCGATCGCGTTCCCGTCCCTGCCGATGGACTACGTTCTGAAGCCCGGCCACCGGCTCCGCGTCACCTTCGGCGCGGGTCTGGGCGGCACCGAGACCGCCCTCAACAACGGCGGTGAGGTCACGCTGCTGCTCACCGGGTCCACCGTCCGCCTCCCCACCGCCTCCTGACCCCCGCGGTTTCCGCATCCATGAGGAAACCCGCGCGCTCAGGGTGCATGAGGTTGCCCGCGGATCCCCCGCGATCCATGAGGCTCCAAGGCCGGAACTCAGCCCAGGTGCCGGATGCGGGGCCACAGCTGCGCCCAGGGCGCTGACGGCGTGCAGGTCCGCAGGACGGTGCCGTTCTCGTCGTTGTCGACGGGCATCGTGATCTTCCCGACCTCGACTCCCCGGGCGCAGAAGTCCGGGGAGTCGAAACCGACGAGCAGCGCTGGCTCCGACCCGGGCGGGACCGCCCAGAGGCCGTAGCCGTTGTGCCCGCTGTAGACGCGCAGCGACGTGTACCGCTGCAGCGCGCCCGCCTCGCCGTAGTTGTCGGTGATGACGAGGTCGGGATGCTGCCTGACGACCTGCTGGGAGAACGAGGGCCAGCCGATGGTCTCGCCGTTGTCGGGGTTCACGGCCAGCACGGCGCCGACGGCGGACACCGGCAGCACCGACAGCGTGAACACCAGGACGGGCGTGCTGAGGGCCAGCAGGAGCGGCGGACCCCAGCGGGCGAGGCGGTCGACGACCGGTTGCGCCCCTGCGGCGAGCAGCAGCGGGATGAAGCCGCCGAGGTAGTACGGCTTCCCGCCGAGCACGAGGAACGTCACGGTCAGCAGCAGGAAGGCGAGCCCGAACGCGCGCAGGAGCGGGTCGCGCAGCACACGCCGAAGCCCGGTGAGCCACACGGGCGCGAGCCACGGCCCGATCTGCAGCAGGAGGAACACGAGGAACAGGGCGCGGGGGACGGACGACCCGCTCTGCCCCTGCGCGATCCCGTGGGCCACGGTCAGCTGCGGCCAGTCGTGCTGGGCCTGCCAGACCAGGTACGGCGACCCGATCACGAGGGCGATGGCGCCCGCGACGAAGGCCCCCAGCCGGCGCAGGAAGACTGCGAGCGCCAGCAGGAAGAAGCCGACGAGGGCGTTCGCCTGGAACGTGATGCCTCCGACGAGGCCGACCAGCAGCCACAGCCGGGGCGAGCCGCCCTGCAGGATCCGCAGCACGAGGTAGCTGACCAGCACCGAGCCGAGCAGGTCGGTCGTCGCCGTCGACAGCAGGTGGCCGGTGCCGAGCACCAGGCCGCAGAGGCCCACGGCCCCCGCGGTGAACCACTGGCCCGAGCCGCGGGCCCCGAGCCGCTCCGCGATCAGCACGCCGAGCAGCACGACGACTGCCGCCGAGACCGTCGACGGCAGCCGCAGGACCGTCACCGAGCCGGTGTCGAACAGCCGCGCCAGCAGCGGCGTCAGGGGTGGCTGGTCCGGGTAGCCCCAGGCGAGGTGCCGTCCGGCCTGCAGGAAGTAGAGCTCGTCGCGGTGGTAGCCGTACCGGCCGGAGGTGGCCAGGAGCACCGCGAACGTGACGGCCGCACCGACGACGGCGGGCCGCTTCACGCCAGCACCCTCGCATAGACCGCGGCGTACCGCTCGGCCACAGCTTCGGCGTCGAAGACGGCGGAGGCAGCAAGAGCCCGGGCCCCGGCCGCAGCCGCCTCGGCCGGTTGGTCGAGCCAGTGCTGGATCCGGGCAGCGAGAGCCGCGACGTCGCCGGCGGGCACCACGTCGCCGCCCACCAGCCGGGTGATCTCGGCGACGGCCGGGTCGTCGCTCGTCACCAGCGGCCTTCCGTGCCGCGCGGCCTCGGCTGCCGTGAGGGACGACCCCTCGCGGCGCAGCGAGGGCAGGGACGGTACGACGACGACGCGCGCTCCCCCCATGGCCTCGGAGACCTCGTGGGCAGTCATCCGGCGTGCACCGGCAACCGGCACCGGCCCGTCCCCGGCCACCACCAGCCGGCCGCCCGTCACGCGCTCCATGGCGGCCAGCAGCACGTGGATGCCCTTGTCCTCCGACAGCCGTCCCGCGAACAGGACATCGGTGCAGTCCTCGACGGGCTGCAGGGGACCTGTGGGGGCGGGGACGGGCACCGGGATCGCCTGCGCCCCAGGCACTCCCAGTGCCGCGACGACAGCTGACGAGACCCCGACCACGGCCGGGAGGCGTGCGCTCATCCGGCGTACCAGGGGGTGCAGCACCAGCGCTGCCGCCGCACGCGGGTCGGGCAGGTGGTGCTCCGACCCGCCCCACGCCCGCAGGTCGTGGACGGTGAGCACCGTGGGCACCGCCGTGGCCCGCAGGACCGAGGGGGAGAGCTCGCGCAGCACGTTGTGAACGTGCACGACGTCCGGGCGGCAGACGTCCACGCGAGAGCGCAACCGGCGTGCGGACGCGGGGTCCCAGAGGTCGAGCGCCGTCCGCAGCCCGCGGTGCGAGCCGTCACCGGCGAGCACGTCGACCTCGTCACCCCGAGCGCGCTGCGCCGCGATCAGGCGGCCGAGGAACACCTCGGCGCCACCGTGCCCGTCACCGGGTGGGTGGTCGTTGACGTGCAGGACCCGCACGGGCCGGAGCTAGACGGCGGAGGTCTTCGCGCGGGCGACGAGCTTGGCGAAGAGGGCCTCGCTGTCGACCTTGGTGCTCGTGCCGTAGGTCACCGTCAGCAGCGTGACCTCGGTGTGCCTCTTCAGGAAGCCACGGATCTCGGTCGTCACGGCGATGGTGATGCCGGGGCCCTGGACCGGGATGACGAGCTTGAAGCCGAACGAGCCGTCCGTGTCGGTGGCCGACGGCGACAGCGTCGTGACCGTCACCTTGCCGACCGTGACGCCGGGCGTGCTCGTGCCGATCTGGCTCTTGAGCTCCTTCTCGAAGCTCTTGCCGAGGCAGTCGGAGGCCTTGCCGCCCTTGAAGGTCGCGAGAAGCTTCTTGGCGCCCGAGGTCGAGGGGACGACCTCGACCTCGGAGCTGACCTGTGCACCGTCCGGTGGTGAGCCCTTGGCGAAGTCGTCCGAGCTGAGGTCGACGATGTCGTCGTCGCCGGCGTCCTTCGCGCTGACGCCGAGGCAGGTCGCGACGTCGTCGGGGAGGGCGCCACCGCTGGTGTCGCTGTTGTCGGCCGGGGTGCTGGAGTAGCCGGGGAAGTCGGCCTTCACCAGGTTGATGGCCTTCGCCGACGCTGTCGCCTGCGCCTTCGTCGGCGCGACGTCCTTGGCGTTCCCACTGCCGGAGCCGCCGCCGCAGCCGGAGGCGAGGAGGGCGAGAGCGAGGGCCGAGGCCGCGGGCAGTCCGATGCGCGTCATGCGAGGCAACCTACACAGCGGACTTCTTGGCGCGCTCGACGAGCTTGCCGTAGAGATCGTCCTTGGTCGAGGCGGGGAAGGACTGGCCGAAGGAGCTGGTCTCGAGCGTGACCTGCGTGTGCTTGTCGAGGAAGCCGTAGATCTCGGACGTGACGTTGAAGCTCTGGCCTCCGCCGGACAGCGGGAGGCTGATGCTGTAGCCGAAGGCGCCGTCCGTGCCGCTCGCGTCGACGTCGATCTTCTTGATCGCGATCTTGCCGAGGGTGACGCCCTTGGTGTCACCGAAGGAGCTCCTGAAGGCCTTGTCGAACGCGGTCGAGAGGCAACCCGCCGTCTTGTCGTCCTGGTAGATCGCGAGCTGCCTCTTGGCGATCGCGGTCGACGTCAGGACCTCGACCGTCGAGCTCACCTGGATGCTGTTGGGCGTCTGCCCCTTCTCGTAGTCCTGCGAGGAGGCCTTGGAGACCGTGTTGGTCTTGTCGAGGACCTTGGGGTCGACCTTCAGGCACGACGCGACGTCCTTGGTGACCTGCTCGTCGGTGCTGCCCGAGGTGCCGTGCGCGCTGCCCGTGAAACCGGCTCCCACGTCGCCCTGCACGAGGTTGATCGCCTTCGCGGCTGCCGTGGCCTGCGCTGCGGTGGGGGCGGTGTCCTTCGAGCCGCCGCCGGATCCTCCGCCGCACGCGGAGGTCAGCAGAGCCAGGGTCATCAGCGCCGCAGCGGGCGTTCCGATTCGCGTCATGGGCGGCAACCTAGCCGGTTCGCCGGTGCCGCGACGGGAGGTAGTTGGATGGTCCCGTGGCATACGACGAGGCGGCGCGCGCGCGACGGGTTCCCGAGCCCGACCGCCGTACCGGCCGCTCTGCGTTCCAGCGCGACCGCGCACGGGTGCTGCACTCGGGTGCGCTGCGCCGGCTTGCGGGCAAGACGCAGGTCGTCGAGCCGCTCGGGGTGCAGGCCCTCGTCCCGCGGACCCGGCTGACGCACTCGCTCGAGTGCAGCCAGGTCGGCCGCGAGCTGGGGGCGTCGCTCGGCTGCGACCCGGACCTCGTGGACACCGCGTGCCTGGCGCACGACCTGGGCCACCCGCCGTTCGGGCACAACGGCGAGCTGGCCCTCGACGAGGCGGCGCAGGCGTGCGGCGGCTTCGAGGGCAACGCGCAGTCCTTCCGGCTGCTGACGCGGCTCGAGGTGAAGGTCGAGGGCGTGGGCCTCAACCTGACGCGCGCGACCCTCGACGCCGCGACGAAGTACCCGTGGTCGCGTTCCGAGGGGCGGCCCAAATTCGGGGTGTACGACGACGACGTCGAGGCCTTCCGCTGGGCCCGCGCGGGGGTCGAGGGGGAGGCGCGACCGCTCGAGTCGCAGGTGATGGACTGGTCGGACGACGTGGCGTACTCGGTGCACGACGTCGAGGACGGCATCGTCGGTGGTCTCATCGACACCGCTGCGCTTGACGTCATGCAGGTCGCGGAGATCGCGGCCGAGCACTACTCGACAGCAGGGGTCTTCGACCTCGAGCAGGTCGCCCGGGGACTGGTGGCCCAGGACTGGTGGCCCGGCTCCTACGACGGCAGCGGGGCGGCGCAGATCGCGGTGAAGCGCATGACCTCGCTGCTCATCGGCCGCTTCTGCTCGGCAGCGGAACGGGCCACGCGCGCCCAGTTCGGCGACCACGAGCTCCACGGCTACGCCGCCGACCTGGTGGTGCCGTTCGTCGAGCGGGCCGAGGTCGCGGTCCTCAAGGCGATGACGCGGCTCTACGTGATGCAGCGGCCCGAGGCCGCGGACATCCAGGCCCGGGAGCGCGAGGTGCTGCGCGAGCTCGTGCCGCTCGTCGTCGACCGGGTCGCCCTCGACCCGTTCTACGAGGAGCTGTGGGACTCAGCCGCCGACGACGCCGCGAGGCTGCGGGTCGCCGTGGACCAGGTCGCCGCCCTCACGGACGCCGCCGCGCTGCGCCTGCACACCCGCCTAACGGGGTAGCTTGCCGGCCAGCCGCTCGAGGTAGGAGACCACCTCGGCCGGCTCCTTGTCGGGCATGCCGAAGCAGCACTCGGTGACGCCGATGTCCTCGAGCTTCCTGATGTTGTCCGGGTCGGGCTTGCCGCCGAGGAACACGATCTGCGGGTCGCCGGAGCGCCCGGCGTCGGCCCACTTCTTGCGGAGCAGCAGCACCTGGTCGGTGACGTCGAGCTCGCGGGGCGTGTTGATCCACCCGTCGGCGTTGGCGACGATCCAGTCGAAGGTCTTCTCCGTGCCGCCGGCGCCGACGAGAACCGGCACGTGCGCCTGCACCGGCTTCGGGTAGGCCCAGGACT
>JAODNF010000325.1 GCA_025464915.1 Frankiales bacterium
GGCCGCGGCGGCGCGGCTGGTCGTCGAGCGCCGGCGGCAGGGGGGGTTGTCCGTGCCGCGCGGCCCGAACGCCGCGACCCGGCTGAACCCCGCGGGCCTCACGACGCGCGAGATCGAGGTGCTGCAGCTCGTCGCGGACGGCCGCACCAACCCCGAGATCGCGGCCGCCCTGCACCTGAGCGCGAAGACGGTCGGCCACCACCTGGGCCACGTCTTCGAGAAGCTCGAGGTGCGCACCCGGACCGAGGCCGCGTCGAGGGCGGCCGCCCTCGGCGTCGTGAAATAGGGCATCTGCCCGATGTCCCGGCGGGGCGGCGGGTGCACCTTGTGGAGGTGCGGCCAGGGGGGTCGCCGCGACACTGGAGGAAACGACATGCCCCGCTACCTGATCGAGCGCGAGCTGCCCGGCGCCGGCAAGCTGTCCGTCGACGAGCTCAATGGCATCGCGAAGAAGTCCAACGAGGTCCTCGCCGGCATGGCCGGTCGCGCCCACTGGGTCGAGAGCTACGTGACCGACGACGCCATCACCTGCGTCTACATCGCCGACAGCCCGGAGGCCGTCCGCGAGCACGCCTCCTGCGGCGGCTTCCCCGTCACGAGCATCCGTGAGGTCGGCCACGTGATCGACCCGCTCACGGGGGAGTAGTCCCAACGGGTCATGCACCTTGTCCGATTGCTGGGGAAACTCCCTGCATGGACCGCGACCAGGCCCTTCTCGAGCTGGCGCTGAGCGACGAGCCCACTCCGGTGCTCGTCGCTCACGCGCGCCGGCTCTCGGACGGACAGGACGCGCCGTTCGGGCTCAAGGTCGAGGACGTGCTCACGCGCACCCTGACCCGGCGCGCCGCCTACGAGGACGCGAGGCGCAGCGAGCAGCGACTGGTCGAGGCCCAGCGGATCTCCCAGGTCGGGAGCTACGACTTCGAGATCGCGACGAACACCAACCTCTGGAGCGACCAGCTCTTCCGCATCTACGGCCGCGAACCGCAGTCGTTCATGGCGAGCTACGAGGTGTTCCTCGGGATGCTGCACCCGGACGACGTCGAGCACGTCACGTCCGTTCACCAGCGGTCCCTCGCGACCCTCGAGCCCTACGAGATGGAGGAGCGCGTCGTCTGGCCGGACGGCCAGGTGCGCACCCTCGCCAGCTGGGGCGAGATCGTCGTCGGTGAGGACGGCAACCCGGCTCGGATGGTCGGCATCTGCTGGGACATCACCGAGCGCAAGCAGATGGAGGCGCAGCTCGTCCACGAGGCCCTGCACGACCGGCTGACCGGTCTTCCCAACCGGGTCCTGTTCGTCGACCGGCTCGCGCAGTCTGTCACCAGTCAGAACCGCAACCTCGGTGCACCGGCGGTGCTGTTCCTCGACGTCGACCGGTTCAAGGTGGTCAACGACAGCCTGGGTCACGACGCCGGCGACGAGATCCTGGTCGAGCTCGCCGGCCGGCTCGCGGAGCTGATGCGCCCCGGCGACACCGTCGGCCGCTTCGGTGGCGACGAGTTCGTCGTGCTCTGCCAGGGCATCCAGCACCCCGCTGAGGCGATGCACGTCGCGGAACGGCTGATCGAGGGGGTCAGCGGTCCGGTGTCCGTGACCGGTGCCGACGTGGTGCTGTCGGTCAGCGTCGGTATCGCGATCTCGTCCTCGCAGGACGATGCGCCCGCGGACCTGCTGAGGGACGCGGACGCCGCGATGTACCGCGCGAAGCGCGACGGCCGTGCCCGGTGCGTGCTGTTCGCCGACACGATGCGCGACGAGGCCCTGGCGCGCCTCGAGACGGAGGTGGAGCTCCGCCGGGCGATGACCGACGGTCAGCTCCGGCTGCACTACCAGCCGGTGGTGGACCTCGGGTCCCGGCAGGTCGTCGGGTTCGAGGCGCTGCTGCGGTGGGAGCACCCGACGCGTGGGCTGGTGCTGCCGGGCGAGATCATCGACATCGCGGAGGAGACCGGCCTGATCGTCCCGATCGGGGAGTGGGTGCTCCACGAGGCCTGCGAGCAGCTCGCCCGGTGGCACCAGGTCCAGCCGGAGCTGACGATGGCGGTCAACCTGTCCGGCGTGCAGCTCGGTCGCATCGAGCTCGTCCGCCGCGTTGCTGCCGTCGTCGACGCGACCGGCATCGACCCGCCCCTGCTCTCACTCGAGATCACCGAGAGCGTCCTCATGGGCGACGCCGAGGAGGCCCTCGGGATGCTGCTCGACCTCAAGGCCCTCGGCGTGCGCATCAGCATCGACGACTTCGGCACCGGCTACTCGTCGCTGAGCTACCTCAAGAGGTTCCCGGTCGACGTGCTGAAGATCGACCGCTCCTTCGTCGACGGGCTGGGCACGGACGCCGACGACCTCGCGATCGTGCAGGCGATCCTCGCCCTGGCCGGGGCGCTCGGCATCGACACCATCGCCGAGGGGATCGAGACCGAGGCGCAGCGCGACGTCCTGCAGAGCCTGGGCTGCCGGCACGCGCAGGGGTTCCTGCTCGGCCGTCCCGCTGCCGCCGCCGACACCCGCCTCGGCGCGATCGTCCCGGGTCCGCGCTGACTCACACCGGGTAGGCGCGCACCTGCTCCAGCACCAGCGCGGCCGCCAGATCCGGTACGACGTCAGGGATCCAGTGCGACACCCCCTCGAGCACCTCGAAGCGGAAAGCACCCGTCACCCAGTCCCCGCAGCGCTCCGCCGCCGGTCGAAGGACCGCGGTGTCCCCGTCGCTCCAGACGAACAGGGTCGGCACGCCGACCTTCCCTGCGGCAGCGCGCGGGTCCGTGACGACGATCGCGCGGTACCACGCCAGTCCGCCCCGCAGCGCCCCCGGCTGCTTCATCGCGGCCGCGTCCCGGGCCGCCGCCTCGGGTTGCTGACCGGCGTCGACGAGCTCCTTCTCGAGCCGCTTCTCGAGGACCCGCTCAGGAAGGAACGGCAGCTGGAAGAAGTACATGTACGACGACGCGAGGACCTGCCTGCTCGTCAGCATCGCCTGGCGGAAAGCCCCCGGGTGCGGCACGGAGAACGCGGTCAGCGAGGCGAGCCGCTCTGGGTGCGCCTCCGCGAACGACCACGCCACCGCCGCGCCCCAGTCGTGCCCGACGAGGTGCACCTTCTCAGCACCCGCCGCGTCGATCAGCGCTCTCGCATCCGCGACCAGCTCGCTCAGCCGATAGGCGCTTCGCGCCCCCGGCCGGGCGCCGGGGGAGTAGCCCCGCTGGTCCGGCGCCAGACACCGGTAGCCCTGCTCCACGAGTCGATCCGTGACGCCCGACCACGACGTCGCCCGCTGCGGGAACCCGTGCAGCAGCACCACGACCTCGCCGTCCGCAGGCCCGGTGTCGGTGACGTCGAAGACCAGGCCGTCGCGCTCGAAGCTCTCCACGACGGGCAGTGTGCCCCGGCCACGCGGTGCCCTCACCTCGGGGTGCGATCAGCTGGCACAGTGCGTCCGGCGCACCGCTCCGGGCCAAGGCTCCCGCCCCTCGGGTCCGCCGTCCCATCCGCCGGCGAGGAGCAACACGCGCACCTTGCGGTCTGATCGGGCGGCGTCCGTGCCGCAGGCACACCCTGCGACCTGGTGGTGCTCCCGCTGCACGCCGACGCGCCCTCGCACTGCCGCCGTGGCAGCATCCGTCCGTGACCGGACTTCGCCCGCAGCCCCTGGATCCCGCCGATCACCTCGAGCTGCAGCGGCTCGGGTACCTCTACTGCCACGCCGTCGACCGCGGCGACCTGACCCTGCTCCGCAGCCTCTACACCGACGACGGGTACGACGACCACGGCGCCATGTTCAGCGGCACCGCAGACGACTACGTCGCCTGGCTCCCCAAGATGCTCGCCGGCGTCGACGTGATCCGCCACGAGATCACCAACGCGCTGTTCGTCGTCGACAGCGACCGGGCGCAAGGCCAGCTCATCAACAACGCCTACCACCGCATGGGCACCACCGAGGTCGTCATCGGCGGCCGCTACCTCGACACCTACCGCCGCACCCCGGGCGGCTGGCGCATCCAGCACCGCTCCCTCGTCCTGGACACCTTCCAGCAGCGCGAGGCGTCCGAGGCGGGGGGCTTCATCGGCAAGGGCGTCGCACGGGGTACGAAGGACGCGACCGATCCGGGCTACGCCCTCGAGCTCTTCGCCCGCGTCGCCGCTGAAGCAGGCGACTGAGTCCCAGCAACGCCGCGGCGGCACCGCCAGCACTGGCGCTGTGCTCACGTCTCGGGGTCGAGGAAGTGCTGCACAGGCGCGTCCGTCCAGAGCTGTACCTCCACGAACGACTCCACGAGCTCGTCAGCAAAGCTCGTGTAGTCCGCTCTCGGTGTCACGTCCGGCATGCCGTACCGCTCCAACACCCGTTCCAAGCGCGAGATCGGATACACCGCCGCCCGCTCGGGCACTGCGGTCGCTGGGTAGCCGAACTGCGGGCCGAAGCCCATAGCGCTGAAGCTGTCGACAAGCGTGAAGCTCGTCTGCTCCGGCGGCAGGTCAGACAGGGGAAGCGAGAGTGAACGCATGCCTAGGGCAAGGCCCTCGAACCAGGTCGAGGTGCCGAGGCAGAAGTAGTGCGGCGCAGCGCGCTCTGGCTGCCCCCCGGAAGCAAGGAACACTTCCCGCAGGCGAGTCTCCGTCAGCCGACGCCATGCGATGTAACCGCGCCCGAAGGGCCGATGCTGAACGCCCTGACGCCGCATCTCGTTGAGGTCGGACATGACCGCGAGCACTGCCTCCTCGGACAGGTCCGAGAGGTTCTGGAACGGCTTTCGGCCGGGCAGGTAGTAATGCGTCGCGAAGTCCGGAACACGCACCCGGCCAAGGCTACGGACCTTTGCCCTCGCGACGGGCGTCTCGCTGAAGACCGCCGCATCGAGTCAGAACGGCTGAGGCCCGCGAAGCGCCTCGTCACTGCGACGACCGCTCGCGAAGCGCCAGCACCTGGTTTCGGGGATGCGCCCCGCCGCTAGCCGGTGCATCGCCAGCCACTCGATCGCCCGTTGGGCGGGTGCAGCCAGCGGCCGGCCCTGCTCGTCGGAGGCGATCGTCCCGTCGGCGAACGCTCTGACGACGACGCAGCCGTCGGGCCAGCCGTGCCCACCGCCTCGGTAGCCGGCTGAGACGAGCTCGTCGACGGCAGTGATGTCGCGTGGTTAGGGTCGCGGCATGAGCTTCGCCCTCTCCAACGACGTGTCCATCCCGCGCCTCGGGTTCGGCACCTGGCAGATCCCCGACGGCGAGGCGGCGTACGAGGTGGTCACGGAGGCCCTCCGGCTCGGGTACCGCCACATCGACACGGCGCGCGCCTACGGCAACGAGGAGAGCGTCGGTCGCGCTGTCCGCGACAGCGGCATTGCACGCGAGGAGGTCTTCGTGACGACGAAGCTGCCCGCAGAGGTCAAGTCGCACGCGCTCGCGGTGGAGGCGTTCGAGGGGTCGTCGAAGGCGTTGGACCTCGGCTGGATCGACCTCTACCTGATCCACGCGCCGTGGCCGTGGACCGAGATCGGCAAGGACCACCGCGCCGGCAACATCGAGGTCTGGAAGGCGATGGAGGGCTTCTACGCGTCGGGGGCGACGCGCTCGATCGGGGTCTCGAACTTCAACGTGAAGGACCTCGAGTCGCTGCGCTCCGATACGGACGTGACGCCGCACGCCAACCAGATCATGTGGTTCGTCGGGAACCGGCAGGCCGAGACGACGGAGTACTGCCAGGCGGAGGGGATCCTCGTCGAGGGCTACTCGCCGCTGGCCACCGGCCGCATCCTGCAGAACCCGGAGGTGCAGGGCATGGCGGACAGGTACGGCAAGACCGTCGCTCAGCTCTGCATCCGCTACCTGCTCGAGCACGACGTGCTGCCGCTGCCGAAGTCGACGACGCCGAGCCGCATCGCGGAGAACGCCGACGTCGACTGGCAGCTGGACGCGGCGGACGTCGCCTACCTGGACGGGCTCGCCAACACGGTCTGACCGCTAGTAGGACGTGCCGAACTCCCAGTGCCACGGCTCGGGCCGGCTGCCACCGGGGCGGGCCCAGTCGGGATGGCGCCAGCCGAACCGGCTGGCGTTGGCGACCATCCAGTTGTAGGCGGGGGAGTAGGTGTCCTCGACGCCGCCGCAGAAGTCGACGGCCTGGCCCCAGCCGTGGTTGCTGGTGCCGGGGACCGCGGCCAGACCGGGCTTCTCCTGGTAAGATCGGAAGAGC
>JAODNF010000326.1 GCA_025464915.1 Frankiales bacterium
GGGCTCCTGGAGTCGACGGCCGGCGTCCAGTACCGGCAGGGGCGCTACCGGGCCGCGCGCCGCACGTGCGAGCGGATCGTCGAGCTGACCGAGGGGACGAGCGCCCGGCCGAGCTACGCGCACGCCCACATGCTGCTGCACGCCATCTACATCACCACCGGGGACGAGCGCCGGCGGCTGCACCGGACGCAGGCCCTCGAGACCTACGTCGAGCTCGGTGATGTGCGAGGCCAGGCGCGCGCCCTCAACAACCTCGGCACCGACGCGTTCTACGAGTCGCGGTGGAGCGAGGCCGTGGAGTACTTCGAGCGCAGCCGGCTCTGCGAGGCGGCTGACGCGAACGACGTCGGCGCCGCCATCTCCGACAGCAACATCGCGGAGGTGCTCTCGGACCAGGGCTCCTTCGACGAGGCCCACACCCGCCTCACCCGCGCCCTGCGCACGTTCCGGGCCGGCGACTTCCCCCTGGGAGTGGCCGAGGTTCTCAACAACCTCGGCCGCCTGGAAGCGAGACGCGCCGAGTGGGCTCGGGCCGAGAGCCACCTCGCCGAGGCCCGGCGCATCGTCGCCGACATCGGCGCCGACATGCTGCTGCCGGACGTCACGATCCGCGACGCGGAGCTGGCCGTCCTCCGCGGCCAGATCGACCGGGCCGAGGCCGTCCTCGACGCGTGCGCCGCTCTCCCCGAGTCGCGCACCGAGATCGAGCTGCAGGCAGGTCAGCTGCGCGCCGTGATCGCCGCCCGCCGGGGGGAGGACGCGGTCGCCGAGGAGCTGCTGCGCGACGTGATCGCCGCGACCCCGGCGGGCAGCTTCTCCGGGGCGCTCGCCCGGCACTCGCTGGCCGTGCTGCTCCTCCGGGCGGGGCGCCCGGAGGCGGAGACGCACCGGCACGCCGCGCTGGACACGCTGCGCCGGCTGGGCGTGCAGCAGTTCCGCGACCCGCTGGCCGGGGACGAGTCCGTCGTGATCGCCCTGCCCCAGGCGGTCGTGGACCTCACCCAGCGGCAGGCCGAGCCTCAGGCGGCTGCGGTCTGAGGGCCGCCCCTACGCTGAGCCGATGCCTGTCGCTCTCGTCACCGGTGCCTCCTCGGGGATCGGTGCTGCCACCGCCACCCGCCTCGTCGCCGAGGGGTGGGAGGTCGTCGGCGCTGCCCGTCGCCTCGACCGGCTGTCGCAGCTGAAGGGCGTCCGGCCCCAGGCCCTCGACGTCACCGACCCGCGCTCGGTGGAGCAGCTCGTCGACGCCGTACCCGTCTGCGACCTGCTCGTCGCCAACGCCGGCGGCGCCTTCGACCTCGACCCGGTCGGGTCGGCCGACGTGGACACGTGGGCCCGGATGTACGACGTCAACGTCCTCGGCCTGGTTCGCACGGTCCAGGCCGTGCTGCCTGCCCTCCGCGCCGCGAAGGGCCACGTCGTCATGACCGGCTCCACCGCCGGCCGCTGGGTCTACGAGGGGGGCGGCGGCTACGTCGCGGCGAAGCACGCGGTCGCCGCGCTCCGGGACACCCTCCGGCTCGAGGAGACCGACGTACGGGTCTCCGAGGTCGCGCCCGGCATGGTCGACACCGAGGAGTTCAGCCTGGTCCGCTTCGGCGGCGACGAGGCTCGCGCGCGGGCGGTCTACGAGGGCGTCGAGGCCCTCACCGCCAACGACGTCGCCGACGCGATCGTGTGGGTCGCCTCCCGACCCGCGCACGTCAACATCGACCTCGTGCAGCTCACGCCCCTGCAGCAGCACGCCGTGCACAAGGTCGTGCGTGCCTAAGGAGAAGCGGTACACCGCGGGGCGCGCCCGCGCCCTCGGCCTCCCGACGCGAGGCACCACCAACCCCAACCGGCTGCGCCGCGTCGACCGGCACCTCGTCTCGGTGCACCAGACCCTCCTGCAGAGCGCCGCTGACCCGCTCGTCATCGACCTCGGCTACGGCGCCACCCCGATCACCGCCGTCGAGCTGCACCAGCGGGTCCGCGCGGTGCGCCGCAACGCCCGCGTCGTCGGGATCGAGATCGACCAGGCGCGCGTCGACGCGGCGCTTCCCGCGAAGGTGGAGGGTCTGGACTTCGTACGAGGTGGCTTCGAGCTCGCGGGCCTGCGGCCGCTCGTGATCAGGGCGCTCAACGTGCTCCGGCAGTACGACGAGACGGCCGCCTCCGAGGCCTGGCTGACGATGTGCGCCGGCCTGCAGCCCGGCGGCGTGCTGATCGAGGGCACCTGCGACGAGATCGGGCGCCGCGCGGCATGGGTCACGCTCGGTCCCTCCGGTCCCGTCTCGCTCACCCTGGCCGCTGCCGTCGAGCACCTCGACCGTCCCTCGTCGCTGGCCGAGCGGCTGCCGAAGGCGCTGATCCACCACAACGTCCCGGGCGAGCCGGTCCACGCGCTGCTCACCGCCCTCGACCGCGCCTGGGACGCCGCGGCTCCCGTCGGGACCTTCGGCAACCGCCAGCGGTGGGCCGCCATGTGCGCGTCGGTCGACTGGCCGACCGTCGGCCGCCCGCGCGACGGCGAGCTCACCGTGCCCTGGGACTCCGTCGCGCCACCCTGACCGCCGCGGTCCCTGGGACGTTCGGTCGCGACACGCCGGCGAGCCCCGTCGGAAAGTCCCAGGGACACCGCGCGACCGGCTGAGCCGCTGGGTCCCTGGGACATTCGGTCGCGACACGCCGGAGAGTCCCGCCCAGAAGTCCCAGGGACCGCAAGGGGAGACTGCTGCGCATGGGTCATGACCTGCTGCTGCTGCTCGTCGCTGCGGGGCTGGGCGGGGCGATCGGGCTGGAGCGGGAGTTCGGGGCACAGCCGGCCGGGTTCCGGACGCACGTGCTCGTCAGCCTCGGCGCCGCGCTCTTCACGATCGCGGGTGCCGACGCCGCCCATGCCGACCCGACCCGCGTCGCCGCGCAGGTCGTCACCGGCATCGGGTTCCTCGGCGCCGGCGCGATCCTGCGCGACGGCGGGAGCGTCAAGGGGCTGACGACGGCCGCGAGCCTGTTCGTCACGGCTGCCGTCGGCGTCGCGTGCGGCCTCGACAGCGCCGCCCTCGCGGCGATCGCCGTCGGCGTCGCGCTGGTCGTCCTCACCGGCCTGAAGCAGCTCGAGCGCGAGTACTTCCCGCGCCGCCGCGGCCATCCCGTGCTGCTCGAGATCATCGACACCGCCGACGTCCGCGCGGTCGTCGGCGCGGCGCGGACCGTCCTCGACTGCGACGTCAGCGTCCGCAAGGTCGACCGGGGCCACAGCGACCGGACGGTGGTGACGCTGTCGAGCCCGCTGCACAAGGGCTACGACCTGCTCGACCTCGCCGTCCGGCTGCGCGCCCTCGACGGCGTCGTGGGGGTCGAGCTCGGCTCGTAGGGTGGGCGTCGTGGACGCTGACGACATCCTGGTCAACAACGGCAAGCGCGACCTGACCCTCAACGAGCTCGCCCGGATGCAGCCCGGCATGGACCGGTTGATGGCGGAGGTCGGGCCGCGCCTGCACCGGTGCTACTTCGCGGCGAGAGCCGGCAACTGGCCGCTCGCCGCCTACTACAGCAAGTCCGCGGTGAAGCAGCTCGCGATGTCCGCCGAGTCGAGGCCGAAGTACGAGCCCGAGATGACGGCGTACCTCCGCGACGACTACGCCCCCGTCACCGCCGCCATCAAGGCGCAGGACCTCGAGGCGTTCGAGGCCGCGTGGACCGTCATGGTGGACCGGGCCAACGCGCTGCACGGGGTGTTCGGCAAGCCCTACATCGGGTGGAAGACGCCGGAGAACCCGCCCGACGACCTCGACCTGCGCGCAGGCATGTGAACGAGAAGACCCCCGCCGCCGTCCGGGAAGGGACGGTGACGGGGGTCTTCCTCGCTCACTGGGGCCGGGTACCGCTCGCGTCCCCCACCACCGTGGGGGTCGAGCCGCAGGTCGCCGCGTTGCGGGCCGGCTGACCCAGTCGGGAGCTAGAGCGAGAGCAGGAGGGCGAGCTCGGCGTCGAGGTCGACGACCTCGGCCTCGGCCCCGGTGGGGACGGCGACGTAGGTCTGCTGGAGGAACTCGACGAGCGCGTCGCGGTCGATCTCGAACAGGGCCGAGCCGGACGGCGAGGCCATCGCGAGGTTGACGACGCGGTCGGTGCCGTGCAGGGCGGGCCAGACGCGGACGTCGCCCTCGCCGACCGCGGCGGCGATGCCGTCGGTGAGCAGCTGGCGGGCGAACATCCACTCGACGATGCCGTCGCCCTCGCCGCCGGTCTGGAACGCGACGCGGACGGCCCACGGGTCGATGACGTCGTAGCGCAGGTTGGCGATCACGGGGAGGGACGGGCCGCCCGGGACGACCAGGTGGAGCTCGATCTCGGCGGTAACGGTGGCGATGGGGTTCATCTGGGTGAAGTCCTTCGAGGTGGTGGGTGGGGGTGTTGCGGCGACGTGCAGGTCAACGAGCCCCGCCAGGCCTGGTGACGGTCTTCCGTGAGCTTCACTCACCCGGGTGACGACCAGATCTGGACATCTGCGGGCAAGCTCTGACGAGATCCTCCCCTAGTCCCCCCTCTCTCACATCCGCCGGGCGCCGTCAGGACCCTTCACCCAGATGGCCCAGCACGAGGGCACGGAACTCCTCGCGGAAGCTCCACAGCACCCCCGGGCCAGGGAAGACGTGCAGGGCGGCGCGCGGGAGGGCGGCCGCCAGGTCGCGTGCCACGGCTGCCGGGTGGACGGGGTCGCCCTCCTGGGCGAGCACCAGCACGTCGGTCTCGATCGCCCCCAGCAGCGCGAGGTCCGGCACCGGGGCCTCGGTCAGGTCCCGCAGCAGGGCCAGCAGGCCCGGTGAGGAGAGCAGGTACGACGTGCGGACCTCGACGTAGCCCGACGCGCTCGCGGCCGCCGGCAGCTCCCCCCGGACCCAGTCGAGCACTCGTGACCGGTCACCCGCGGCAAGGGCGTCGACCAGGCCCTCCCTCCGGACCGGGGGCTGGTCGAGGGCGGCGGGCAGGAACAGCACCGCCTTCGCGTAGCGGTCGGGCACCTGCGTGAGCAGCCGCAGGACGGTGTGGGCACCCAGGGAGACGCCGAGCGCCTGGGTGGCATCGGGCGCGGCGGCGTCGAGGTCGGCGGCCAGCTCGTCGTAGCCCACCTGCGACGGCGCGGGAGCCGAGCCGTGCCCACGTGCCTCGTAGAACACCTTCGTCCCCGGGACGCCCGACAGCAGCGGGCGGGTCTCGGCGATCGAGGCGCCGAACCCGTGGGCAGCGACTGTGACTGGCAGGCCGCTGCCCGTGACTGTCACCAGTTGTTGGACCCGCTGACGGCGGGCTTCACGTCGACGAGGTAGACCAGCCCCGCGACCGCGGCGAACGGCCCGATGAACGAGCCGACGAACCCGAGCATCAGCGCGACCAGGATGGCGGCGAGCAAGATCCCGGTCCAGAGCGGCTTGGTGAGCTTGCCGTGGGCGACGAAGGCCGTCGCCGGCCGGCGGACCGCGTCGGCCAGCGCGATCACGCACAGCACGACGACCGCCATGTCGACGGCGAACAGGAACCAGTACTCGGCGGTGGCCACGCGCCCATCCTCACATGAAACGCCGCGACCCCCGTCGCTCAGGCCCAAGGGGGTAGGCCGAGCGCGGGGGTCGCGGGTGGTGCGGCAGCAGGACGGGGGTTCCTGCTGAGGGGAAAGCGATCTAGCCGAGCTTCTCGGCGGCGTCCTCGACGGCGTCGACGGTCTTCTCGGCGGCCTTCGTGGCCTTCTTGGCGGTCGCGGTGGCGGACTTGGTGGTGGACTCCGCCTTCTTGGCGGTGGCCTTGACCTCGGCGACGGCGGCCGTGGTGGACGGCTGCTTGCGGATCTGCGCGACGAGCTTCTCGCCACGGGCGGCGAGCTTCTCGTAGTAGGCGGTGACGTCGGCCTGCGCCTTGGTCGCCTTGGCGGTCAGCTCGGCCTGCAGCTTCTTGGCGGACTCGGTCGTGCTGGCCGGGAGGCCCTTGACCTGGGCCGGGACGGCCTTGACCTGGGCGGTGCGCTCGGTGCGGGCGGCCCCCACCTTGGCGGTCAGCTCGGCCTGGAACTTCTTGAAGGAGGCGGGGAGCTCCTTGACCTGCTCGACGTAGAGGTCGACGACGCCGGCCGCGGCGAACGCGGGCTTCTTGGCCTCGTCGAGGTCGATGACCTCGGGGATCTTGATCTCGGGGAGCTTGGGGAGCTTGTCGGTGAGGGT
>JAODNF010000348.1 GCA_025464915.1 Frankiales bacterium
CGCCGCGGCGCGCGAGACGCTCGGCATCACCGGTCGGCAGGAGAGCCCGGCGCTGCGCCCGGTGCTCAAGGAGCACGGGCTCAGCATCTACCCGCTCACGGCCATCGGCGCGCTCGGCGTCGTCGACATCTTCCAGGCCCAGGCGTTCAACATCCTCACGCCCGAGGTCAGCCGGGCGCTCGGTCTCGGGCTCGGCGCCATCGGTGCCGCCCGCACGCTCGCCTTCCTCGCCACCATCCTGTCCCCGCTGCCGATGGCGGCGCTCGCGCAGAAGCGCGGCCGGATGGCGCTCCTGTGCGTCACGACAGGTGTCGTCTGGTCGGTCATCACGCTCACCACGGGCTTCGTGACGAGCCTGATCGCCCTGCTCGCCGTGCTGGTCTTCGACGGGCTGTCGACCGGATCGGTGCTCGCACTGCACCCGCCGTTCATCACGAACTCCTACCCGCCCACCGCCCGGGTCCGCGTGCTGGCGATCTACCAGAGCTTCGTGGTCCTCGGCCAGGTGCTCGCGCCGCTGTTCGTCTCGCTGCTGACCGGTCCCTTCGACCTCACCTGGCGCGGCGTCTTCTTCTTCATGGGCCTGACGTCGCTGGCCACCAGCCTCTACGGCATCGCCCTGCGCGACCCGCGCCCCGGCCAGTTCGACACCGAGCTGCTGCGCGAGGACGAGCACGAGCGGGTCGCCCACGACGAGGCCCTCAGCAGCGACGAGGTCGCCCTCGGCTTCTTCGAGATCGTCCGCCGCCTGCTGCTCATCCCGACGATCCAGCGGATCGCGGTGGGCTACTTCGCCTTCGGCATCCTGGTCATCCCGTTCCTGACGTTCCTCTCGGCGTTCCTCGCGCAGCGCTGGGGTCTGTCGCCTGCCCAGCGCGGCCTGTTCTTCGCGGGCATCAACATCGTCGGCATCGTGGCCCTGATCTTCTACGGCAGCCGCACCGAGAAGTCGTTCGCCAAGGACCCGTCCAAGGTGCTCGGCCAGGTCGGCTTCTTCCTCATGGCGGCCGTCGCCTGCATCGCGCTCGCTGGCGTGATGCCCATCTTCGTGCTGACCTGCGTGTTCTTCGCTGCAGGGCAGTCGCTGATCGCCGTCCTCTCGCCAGGACTGGCAGCGTCGACCCTGTCGATCGTCGACGCGCGCTACCGGCCGCACGCCGCGGCGCTCGCGGGCATCTTCACCGCCGGTGGGTCGCTGCTCGGCATCCTGCTGCTGAGCTCGGTCAACGACCGCTACGGCACGACCGGCTCGATGGTGGCTCTCGCGTTCCCCGGCGTCGCCGCCGGCCTGATCATGCGCAGCGCCCGCAAGCTCATCAACAAGGACCTCGACCGCATGATCGACGAGGTCCTCGAGAGCGAGGACATCCGTGTCATCAAGCAGCGCGGCGGCAAGCTGCCGATGCTGCAGGCCAAGGGCGTCGACTTCTCCTACGGCCAGCTTCAGGTGCTCTTCGACGTCGACTTCACCGTTGACGACGGCGAGATGGTCGCGCTGCTCGGGACCAACGGCGCCGGCAAGTCGACGCTCCTCAAGGTCATCTCCGGCATCGGGCTGCCGAGCAACGGCACGGTCCGCTACCGCGGCGAGGACATCACCTACCTCGATGCCGAGCGCCGCGTCCCTCTCGGCATCACGCAGGTCCCCGGCGGCCGCGCGGTCTTCGGGACCATGGACGTCGTCGAGAACCTGCGGACCTTCGCGTTCACCCTCGGCCGCGACAAGAAGAAGATCGACGCCCTCGTCGACGAGTGCTTCGAGGCGTTCCCGCGCCTCTACGAGCGCCGGACGTCCCTCGCTGCCACCATGTCCGGTGGGGAGCAGCAGATGCTCGGCCTGTCCAAGGCCCTGATCCTGCAGCCGAAGCTGCTCCTCATCGACGAGCTGTCCCTCGGCCTGGCGCCCGTCATCGTCGGCCAGCTCCTCGAGATGGTGCGCAAGATCAACCAGACCGGCACCGCCGTGGTCCTCGTCGAGCAGAGCGTCAACATCGCGCTCTCGCTCGTGGACCACGCCTACTTCATGGAGAAGGGTGAGATGCGCTTCGACGGACCGGCCCAGCAGCTCCTCGAGCGCGACGACCTGCTTCGTGCGGTCTTCCTCGAGGGCGCGTCGAAGGCGGAAGGCAAGTGAACCTCCTCATCGAGCGGGCGCTCAAGGGGCTGCGCGAGACGCTCACACCGCAGGCCGTCGCGAAGGTCCTGGGCGCTGCCGCGGGCCTCGTCGTGCTGCTCTACGTCGCGCTGCCCGACCTCATCGACACCAAGAAGACCGGCTCCGGGCACTGGGAGACGCCGTTCCCGGTGCTGTCCCTGGGCGTCATCACCGGCCTCACCTACGGACTGCTGTCCGTGGGCCTGGTGCTGATCTACCGCAGCAACCGCATCATCAACTTCGCCCACGGCAACATCGGGGCGTTCGGTGCCGCGTTCTTCGGCATCGAGGTCGTCAAGTGGCACATCCCCTACTACATCGCGCTCCTGCCGGCTCTCGCCGTCGCGGCCGGTGTCGGTGCGCTCGCCGAGCTCGCGGTCGTCCGCCGCCTGCGCAAGGCGCCGGCCATCATGTCGGTCGTCGCGACGCTGGGTGTCGGGCAGTTCCTCAGCCTTTTCGCCCTCGTCATCAACAGCCAGGCAGGCGCCGGCTCGCTCTACCCGAAGCCGCCGCACTTCGCGATCTTCGGCGGGCACTTCCTGCCGGAGTTCCCGATCGGCGCGCTGCGCATCACGACCGCCTACAGCGGCATGCTCTTCTTCTCCCCGTTCGTCGTGCTCGCCGTCGGCATGTTCCTCAAGTTCAGCCGCTACGGCATGGGCATCCGCGCGGCCGCCTCGAACCCCGAGGCCGCGCGCATGGCCGGCGTGTTCTCCTCCCGGATGAGCTCGCTCGCCTGGGGCCTCGCAGGCGGCATCGCGGCCTTCAGCGCCATCCTGACCCAGCCGACGCAGGGCTTCACCTCGCCCGACTCCTTCGGCCCCGGTCTGCTGCTCATCGCCCTCACCGGCGCCGTGCTCACCAAGATGCAGTCGCTGCCGAAGGCGATGCTCGGCGGCCTCGCGGTCGGCGTGATCGAGCAGCTCGTGCTCTGGAACTTCGCGCAGGCCAACGTCAAGACCCGCGTGCTGTTCATCCTCATCGTGGTCACGCTGCTCGTGCAGCGCACGGTGGTCGGGCGCACCGAGGAGAAGGGCTCGTGGGCCGCGGTCCAGGCGGCCCGCCCGCTGCCGCTCGCGATCCGTGAGGTCCGCGCCGTCCGGATGCTCGGCCCGATCCTCGGCATCGGCGTGCTGTCCCTGCTCGGCCTGCTCCCGCTGGTCATCAACAACACCCACTCGGTGACAGTGACCGGCATGTTCGGCCTGACCATCACCGCGCTGTCCGTCGGCATCATCACCGGCCTCGGCGGTCAGCTGTCCCTCGGGCAGGTAGCCGTCGGCGCGGTGGGCGCGGTCATCTCCTACCAGGTGTCCCGCCGTACGGGGAACTTCTTCGAGTCCTTCTTCTACGCAGGTCTCGCCTCGGCCGCGGTCTCCATCCTGATCGGCCTGCCCGCCCTCCGCGTGAAGGGCCTGCTGCTGACGGTCACCACCCTCGGCTTCGCCCTCGACATGAGCGACGACCTGCTGCAGCAGGACTGGATGCTCGGCTCCGGCAAGGACCCGGGCCGGCCGATCCTGTTCGGCAAGGCGCTCGACACCGGTCACAGCTACTACTACGTCGGCCTGGTCTGCATGCTGTTCGCGCTCTGGCTGTCGCGCAACATCAGGTCCGGAGGTCTCGGGCGAAGACTCATCGCCGTCCGCGACAACGAGGACGCGGCTCGCGCCTTCACGGTGCCGGCGACCCAGGTGAAGCTGCAGGGCTTCGCCCTCGCCGGCTTCGTGTCCGGCATCGGTGGCGCGCTCTACGGCCACTCGCTGTCGTCGCTGTCCGCAGAGAGCTTCGGCACGTCGCTATCCCTCGACGTCGTGAAGATCGCGGTCCTCGGCGGCATCGGCCTGCTGTCCGGTCCGGTGCTCGGCGCGTTCTTCGTCGAGGGCGTGCAGTTCTTCAAGTTCGGCAGCCTCGGGCTGGCCGCGACGTCGCTCGGCCAGCTGATCGTCATCATGTACCTCCCCGGCGGTCTCGGCGGGCTCGTCACGCCGCTGCGCGACCGGGTCGCCGGCACGCTCGCCCGGCGGGCCGGGGTCGACGTCGACGCGGTCTACGCCGCCGAGCGCGGCTTCTCGGCCTACTCGACGGGTACGGGCGTGGCTCCTGCGCTGGTGCGGCCGAAGCGGCGTCGGCACGCAGCGTCGGGCAACCTGCTCGAGGTCTCGATGCTGCGCAAGTCGTTCGGCGGCGTGCGTGCCGTCCGGGGCGTCAGCTTCGACGTGAAGCCGGGCGAGACCCTCGGTCTCATCGGCCCCAACGGCGCCGGCAAGACCACGACCTTCGAGCTGCTCGCCGGCTTCACCCAGGCCGACGAGGGCAGCGTGAAGTACGGCGGCCGCGACATCACCGCTCTCGGCCCCGAGGCCCGTGGCCGGATGGGGCTGATCCGCTCGTTCCAGGACGCGGCGCTGTTCCCGACGCTGACCGTGCTCGAGTGCGTGATGCTGTCGCTGGAGCGCGTCGAGCCGACCCGCCTGGTGCCGTCCCTCATCGGGTGGCGTCGCGCGGAGAAGCGCAAGCGCGAGAAGGCCGACGCGCTCGTGGCCTGGATCGGCCTGGAGCGCTACCGCAGCTCGCAGATCCAGGAGCTGTCGACCGGCACCCGGCGCATCACCGAGATCGCCTGCCTGGTCGCGCTGCAGCCGCAGCTGCTGCTCCTCGACGAGCCGTCCTCCGGCGTTGCGCAGAAGGAGACCGAGGCCCTCGGCTCCCTGCTGGTGCGCCTCAAGGAGGAGCTCGACCTGACGCTCATCATCATCGAGCACGACATCCCGCTCATCATGGGGTTGTCCGACCGCATCGTCTGCATGGCCGACGGCGAGGTCATCGCCGCCGGCACACCGGACATCGTCCGCACCGACCCCGCCGTCGTCGAGGCCTACCTCGGCGGCAGCATCACCGCCATCGAGCGGTCGGCCGGTGCCGGCGGCACGGCCGTCTCCTCGGTGCAGACCGACGACGACGATGACGAAGACGACGATGACCTGGCCTCGGTGATCCCGGGCCTGGGCGCCCAGCGCGAGGCGGCGCTGCTCGACGCCTTCGGCTCGGTCGAGGGTGTGCGGGCAGCGGACTACGACGACCTCGTCGCCGTGCGGGGCATCGGCCCGAGCATGGCGACCCGCATCCAGAACAGCCTTTCGGGCGACCTCATCAGCAACGGGAGAACGCGATGACGCATGTAGCACTCGACGTGCTGCAGACTGGTCCTGTGGCTCAGGAGGAGAGCTCCGCCCCCGGGCGGCTCGCGGGAGTGTCGCGGCGCGCAGCCGCCATCCGAGCCATCCCCAGCATCGGCACCTACCTCGGCGTGCTCGTCGCGACGGTGGGCCTGATCCTGCTGGTGATCGCCTGGGGCAAGACGGCCGGCATCGCCGGCAACGTCGCCCTCCAGATCCCGTACGTCATCAGCGCGGGCTTCACGGGGGTCGCCCTCGTCGTCGTGGGCCTGACGATCGTCAACGTCGACGCGAAGCGCTCCGACGCCCGTGAGCGCACCCGCCAGCTGACCGAGCTGCGTGGCCTGCTCGCCGAGCTGCGCACGACCGTGGAGGAGGACCAGTGAGCCGGCCCGCCTGGACCCGCGACCCCGCGACCCCGAGCCTGGCGCTGTTCGCCGGGGTCGTCCTCACCGGCTTCGTCGCCATCGGCCTCGGCTGGCGCGTCGCGGCCCGCACCCTGCTCGTCGCCGCGCAGGTGCCCGCGCTCGTCAGCGGCGCCCTCGGCGGCCTCGTCCTCGTCACCCTCGGTGCCGGCCTCGCCAGCGTCCAGTCCAGCCGGCGGCTCGCTGCGACCGAGCGGGCCGAGACCGAGCTGCTGCTGGACGAGGCGCACGCCCTCGTCCAGGCGTTCAAGGCGCGGCAGTCATGAAGCTCGCCGCCCGCCTCGTCACGGCCGCCCTGGTCGCCGGCTCCGCCGCGATCGGCTTCGTCCCGGTCGCGCACGCCGACAGCACGACGAACCTGACGCCGGCGACCTCCGCCTGGTACCAGCCGAACCCGACCTGTCCGCTGCCCACGGGCTGCCTGACGGGTGACTCGGTCCCGGCCCCGCTGCCGGTCGACGTCCCGCTGTCGCCGTACCCGGCCGGGACCCTGCACGTCGGTTACACCGGCGCGGCCGCGAACGGCAGCTCGCAGGGCCAGGAGACGGCCCGCGCCTACCTCGGCTTCCCGGTCAGCAGCGTCGACGGCTCGGTCACCGCCGCGGCCCTCGACGTCCCGCTCGACACCACCCAGGCCGACGGCTCGCTCGCGCCGGAGACGTCGCACATCCAGGCCTGCCTGGTGTCCGCGACCATCACCTCGACCGAGGGCTCCATCTCCACGCCGCCGATGGTGTCCTGCGACGCGCACGCGGTCGTGAAGTACGTCGCCACCCCGTCGCCGCACCTGCACGCCGACCTCGCGCCGCTGCTCGCCGGGCTGCTGACGACCAACGGCATCGCGCTGCTCCCCGACGCCTCGTCCGTCACGTCAGCCGATGCCTGGCAGGCCGTGTTCTCGACGCCGGGTCGCACCGACGCCGCGAAGACCGACCCGCCCGTGCTGAAGCTGACGGTCGTGCCGTCGGACGTCGTCAGCGAGCCCGAGGTGCCCGTCGACGTCCCCACCGACGTCGCGGTGCCGCCGGTGTCGCAGCCGGTCGTGCCGGGTTCGGTGGCGAACATCCCCGATGTGACGGCGCCGACCGTCGACGTCCCGGCCGTGCAGGCCCCGACCGTCCAGCAGCCGCAGGCCGCGGTGACCGAGCCGAAGACGATCACCGTCGGCTACGCCTACCCGATCGTGTGGCTGCTCCCGCTGGTGTTCCTCATCGTCGTGCCGCTCGCCGTCCGCGCCCTCACGACCGACCTCACCCCCACCGACACCCCCTAGCCGCGAATGGCTACAGCACTTCGAAGATCGGCCTGATCTTCGAAGTGCACTAGCCACTCACGCCGCCGCTGGCAGGACGTAGGGGGTCTCTGCCGTGAGCTCGCCACAGAGCAGCGGGCCGCGGGGCCGCAGCACCACGCCAGGCGGGTCACCCAAGCCCCTGGACAGGCGCTCCATCGCGACCCTGATCAACGTGCGGTGGAAG
>JAODNF010000357.1 GCA_025464915.1 Frankiales bacterium
GCCTCGTCCATCGTCTGGGTCGCGGCGTAGAACTTCGAGTCCAGGTCCGGCACCGACTCCACGATGCGGGCGCTGCAGATCATCGCGCCCTGCTCGCCGTGCAGGAACTGGCTGAACTGCCACGAGCCGAGGTGCAGGCCGAGCTCGTTGCGGGCCTTCTCGTCGTTCGCGAAGTGCTTGTCCCAGATCGGGGTGCCGAAGATGGACACCGCCTCCTCCGGGATGCCGAGCATGTCGTAGGGCTCGACCTCCTCGGACCAGTCGATGCGGTGCACCTGGTCCCACTGCTTGTCCTTGCCCTTCTGGTACAGCGACAGCAGCTGGTCGCGGCCGTCGTCGTACTCCCAGGTGAAGCGCGCAGCTCCCTGCGCCTCGACGTCCCAGGTCTGCATCTCGACGGGGACGGTGTAGAGCTCATGCGTGCTCATGCTGTGCTCCTAGCAGTGAGTCGACGAGGACGGCGATGTCGGAGGCGACTTCTTCCGGGCGTCCGCCCGGGAGGACGAGGTGGCTGAACTGCAGCCGGGTGACGGTGTCGGCGACGAGGCGGACGCGGTCGGCAGGGATCGACGGCCAGTGCGACGACAGGTGCTCGGCGCAGTGCTCGCGTGCCGCCGCCTGAAGGTGCTCGGCGCGCGTGGTGATGAAGGGCAGCAGGCCACCCACGTCGTCGGTGAGCACCGCCTTGAGGAGCGGGTTGCGGGCCGCCTCCTCCAGCGTCCACTGCGTCCCTGCGGCAACGGCCTCGGACGGCGAGCCCTCGTGGCCCACGACAGCGGCGTCGGCGCCCTCGATCCAGCGGGCTGCCTCGCGCAGGGCCACGGCCTCGCCGAGACCGTCCTTGGAACCGAACTCGTAGTAGAGCGTCTGCCGTGAGACGCCGGCCGCACGGGCGACGTCGATCATCCGCACCCGGTCCCAGTCGCCCGCGAGCGCGGCGTCGTACGCCGCGTCGAGCAGGGCGTCCCGGGTGGTGACCACCGTCACACCATCTGACACATGACGCCTCCGTGTCAAGACACGGACAAGTCCGGTGTCAGCCGGAGGCGGGGGCGATCAGCAGCATCTCGAGCGGACTGAGCCCGGTCGGCAGGCTGCGCCGCGCGACCGGTGCCGGTGCCGACACGAGCTGCGCGATCACGCTCTGGCAGCAGCCGCCCGGGCCCTGTCCCGGGTCCTCCGGCGGGTCGCTGTCCCGGTAGCCGTCCTGGATGTTCGCGTACAGCGGGTAGGGCACGATCGGCTTGCCCTGCAGGCCGAAGCACTGGTTGTCCCGCGTCTCCTTGTACTTCGGCGTGGTGGTCGGGTCGTAGCCGCCGTTGCGGTCCTTGATCGCCTCCACGGTGATGTGGAGCCCGCCCTGCAGACCGCCCTCGGTGCGCTCTGTCTCGACCTGCTGCACGACGATCGTGTGAAGCGTGCAGGGGTAGATGCGCGCGTACCTCGCGTAGAGGTCCAGGACGGGACGGCTGGTGCCGGCCAGGTCGACGAACTGCTGCTCGTTCTCGGCCGTGATTCGGCGCGCGACGGCCGCGAAGTCGGTGCTGCTCGTCAGGAAGGCGTCGAGCTGCCGCTGCTGCTCGACGATCGAGCGGCTCGAGAAGGCGAGGTTGTCGAGCGTCTCCAGGATGTCGGGCGCGGCGTCGGCGTAGGTGTTGGCCACGTCCGCCAGGCCCTGCATGTCCTTCTGGAGCGTCGGCAGCGAGGGGTTCAGGGTTCTGAAGTAGGCGGCCTGCTGCACCAGGGTGCTGCCGAGCTTGTCGCCGCGGCCCCGCACGGCCGTCGCCAGTGCGTTGAGGGCCTTCGAGAGGTCCTGCGGCTTGAGTGCCTGGAGCAGCGGCAGCAGGTCGTTGAGCGCCTTCTCCGTCTCCAGAGCGGTCGTCGACCGGTCCTGCCTGATGACGTCGCCCGTGCGGAGGTGGTCGCTGGTCTGGCCGGTCGTGGAGACGACCAGGGACACCTCCTTCTCGCCGAAGAGCGTCTTGGGCAGCAGCTGCGCCTGCACGTTGCGCGGGATGCGGTCGGCCTCCCCCGGCTTGATGGCCAGCTTCAGCACGGCCTGGTCCCCGTTGCCGCTGATCTTGCGGACCTCGCCGACCACGAGCCCGCGGACCTTCACGTCGGCGTGCACCGAGAGCTGGTTGCCGACCCGGTTCGTCTGCAGCGACACGTCGACGGTCTTCGTGAAGTCCTTGTTGTAGAAGGCCACCGACAGCCACACCAGCATCGCGATGACGACCAGGAAGGCCACCCCCGAGAGCCGTTGGGTCGCGAGCGCGCGACCCTTGCGCAGCGGCGCTGCCACGAGCGGCTCCTCGGGATGGTGTCGGCGGGGTGCCCGAAACGTACCTGTGCTCCTGACCACACGCCAGGCACGTCTAACGTCTGCGCGTGCCTCGCCGTCTCGCCGCCCTCGCGGGGATCGCCGCGCCCGTCTGCTTCGTCACCGCCTGGGCGGTTGCCGGCGAGCAGCTGCGGCAGTACTCCCCTGTCCGCGAGCACATCAGCGAGCTCGCCCGCGTCGGGGTCGAGACCCGGCCGCTCATGACGTCGGGGATGGTCGCGTTCGGAGCCCTTGCTCCGCTGTGGTCGCGCAGCCTGCAGGGACCTGCACGGACGACCGTGCTGGCCGCCGGGGTGGGCAGCCTCGGGGTCGCGGCAGCTCCCCTCGGGGCGTCGTGGGGCGACACCCCGCACGTCGTGGCCGCCGGGGTCACCTATGTCGCGATGGCCGCCTCGCCGACGATGGATGGCAACCGGGCCGTCGGTGCTCTCAGCGGCGCCCTGCTCCTCGGGTCGCTCGCCGACTCCCCCGTGACCGGCCTGCTGCAACGTGCCGGGCTGGGGGTCGTGGACGCCTGGTTCGTCGTACGCGCGTTGAAGCAGCTCCGGGGATGACCCTGCTGCAGGTCCTCGACCTGCTCGGCGTCTTCGTGTTCGCCGTGTCCGGCGCCGCCCTCGCCGTGGAGAAGCGGCTCGACCTGTTCGGGGTCGTCGTGCTCTCGGTGGTGACGGCCCTTGGCGGCGGCCTGCTGCGCGACGTGCTGCTCGGGGACACCCCACCCGTCGCCCTGCACGAGTCCCGGTACCTCGTCGTGGCCCTCCTCGCCGGCGTGCTGGTGTTCCTCGGCAGCACCCGCGTGCACCTGGTCGCCCGCGTCGTCACCGTCTTCGACGCCGCCGGTCTCGGCCTGTTCGTCGCGACGGGTACGGCGAAAGCACTGCACGCGGGCCTCGGGGCCGCCCCCGCGATCGCGCTGGGCTGCCCACCGGCATCGGCGGCGGCATGGTCCGGGACGTCCTTGTGGCCGAGGTCCCGGTGGTCCTGCGGCGCGAGCTCTACGCCGTACCCGCGATCCTCGGGGCCGTCGTCGTGACCGTCGGCGACGGGCTGGACGCCGAGGCCTCCCTCACCGCGGCTGCAGCAGCTGTCGTCGTCTTCACGGTCCGGATGCTGGCGGTCTGGCACGACTGGCACTTCCCGGTCGCGCGACACTGACACCGTGCCGCGCCTCCTCGTCGTTCACCACTCGCCGTCCCCCGCGTGCCGGGCGATGCACGAAGCCGGCCTCGAAGGGCTGAGGCAGGAGGGGCTCGAGGGCATCGAGGTCGTCGTCCGGCCGGCGCTGACCTGCTCGCCCGTCGAGGCCCTGGAGGCGGACGGGTACCTGCTCGGGACACCCGCGAACATGGGCTACATGAGCGGTGCCCTGAAGCACTTCTTCGACCAGCTCTACTACGTCGGGCTCGACGTCACGAAGGGCCGGCCCTACGGCCTGTGGGTGCACGGGGACAACGACGCCACCGGCTGCGTCCGGTCGGTCGACAGGGTCGCCGACGCGCTGTCGTGGCGCAAGGTCGCGGAACCGGTGTGCGTCGTCGGATCACCCGACGCCGGTCACCGCGCCGCCGTCATGGAGCTCGCGGCGACCGTGGCGGTGTCGGCTCAGCCGTAGACGAGGCGGGTGACCCAGTCGGCGATGAGCGCCGGCTTGGTCTCGCCCTCGATCTCGACGGTGATCGAGCGGGTGACGTGGACCGTGTTGGCGTCCTTCTGCTCCACAGCCGCGATCGTTGAGAGCGCCCGGATCTTCGAACCCACCTTCACCGGGTTGATGAAGCGGATCTTCTCGAAGCCGTAGTTGACGCCCATCAGGATGCCCTCGAGCGCCTTCGGGTCCTGCGGGACGGAGGACAGCAGGTGGGTCAGCAGCGAGAGAGTCAAAAAGCCGTGGGCGATCGGGACGCCCCACGGCGACATCTTCGCCGACAGCTCGGGGTCGACGTGGATGAACTGCCGGTCCTCGGTGACCTCGGCGAACGCGTTGATGCGGGCCTGGTCGACGAGGAACCACTCGCCCTCGCCCTCGGCATTGCCGATGCTGGCGGACAGGACTGCGAAGGCGCTCTCACCGTTGCTCATGACCCGTTTCCTACCAGAACGAGGTTCTGGTCCTTTCGGGCCATCTCCTGAAATGGTCATGCAGCGCGAGCCCGGACGCGCCGAGGATCCGGGTGTGACGTCTGCCCCTGGCTATCCCCGCTGCGCGGTGGGCACGACGTTGCGCGAGGCCTGCACCGGGATGGTCGAGGACCTGCACTCCCGGTGGGACCTCCCCTCCGTCTACCTGCTCGTGGAGGGGCGGCTGCGGTGCCAGGCCTCCCGCGGCTACTTCCAGGTCTCCGACGGCTTCACGCCCTCGACCGGGGTCACCGGACGCGTCGTCAGCACGGGGCGCGCCGAGGTCATCCACGACGTGACGACCGACCCGACGTTCATCGCGGCGATCCCGGGCTCAAGGCCGAGGTCTGCGTGCCGGTCGTCGTCGACGGCACGGTCGTGGGGGCCGTCAACCTCGAGTCGACGAGCGCCCTTCGCCCCGAGGCGGTCCAGGACGCGCACTCGGCGGCCGCCTACCTCGCCCGACGCATCAAGGAGCTCGGCGGTGTGCCCCAGCCGTCGCTCGCCGAGCGGCTGGCACGGATCGCCATCGGGATCTCCAGCTCGACCGACGCCGACGAGGTCGTGCTGCGTGCCGTCACCGGTGCCCGGGACCTCTCGGGGATGAGCAGCGCCGGGATCGCGCAGCTGCTGCCGACGGGCTGGACGGTCAGCCGCGTCATCGGTCCGCTCGCCGACGTCATCGCGCACTGGGACCAGGACGCGATCGCCGTTCTCGGCGGCTGGGTGTGGGCCGGCACGTCCTCCTACTTCCCCGACGGCGAGGACGTCCCACCCGGGTACGAGTTCCTCGCTGGCGGCATCCACGCCCTGTCCGTGCAGCCCATGGTCGTCGCCGGCGACGTGACCGGGCTCCTCGTCACGGCTGACACGCGTCCCGTCGCGCACGACCCGGCGCTCACGTCCGCGCTGGAGCTGCTGGCGGCCCAGACGGCGGCGACCCTCGCGACGACGAGCACCCTGCAACGCCTTGCGCACCAGGCGAACCACGACTCCCTCACGGGCCTCCACAACCGCCGGGCGCTGGTCGACGCGCTGCAGGCGGACCTGGCGACGGGCGCCGAGTCGGCGATCGTGCTGATCGACCTCGACGGCTTCAAGGCCGTCAACGACCAGTACGGGCACGCGGCCGGCGACGCGCTGCTCGCCGCGGTGGGACGGCGCCTGACGGCCTGCGCACGGGCGGACGACCTGGTGTGCAGGCTGGGCGGCGACGAGTTCGCCATCCTCGTCCGCGACGTCGCGACCACGACCGAGGCGATGGCCGTCGCGCACCGCTTCGTGCAGACAGCGACGGCCGGCAACGAGGGCGGCTGGCACGCCTTTGTCGGCGCGAGCGCCGGTGTGCGGCTGGTCACCGGCGAGTCCCCCAGCAGCGTCCTCGTCGAGGCCGACTGCGCCCTCTACGCCGCGAAGGACGCCGGCCGCGGCCGCACCGTGCTGTGGGACCCGCAGCTGCGTCAGGAGGCGATCGCGCAGGACGCCCTAGTCGCCGACCTGCGCGAGGCGCTCGCGCACAACGAGCTGACGCTGGTGTTCCAACCGGTCGTCGACATCACGAGCCACGAGGTCGTGGGTGTCGAGGCCCTCGCCCGCTGGCACCACCCGGTCCGCGGGCAGGTTCCGCCGACCGTCTTCGTCGAGGCGGCCGAGCGGGCGGGAGCCGTCGCCGAGCTGACCCGCTGGGCGCTGCGCACCGCGTGCCGGCACGCCCGCGACTGGCCGGTCCACCTCAAGGTCGGCCTCAACATCAGCGCCGCCCAGCTCACCGACGAGGACGTCGTGTCCGACGTCCAGGCAGCTCTACGCGACGCCGGGATGACCCCCGACCGCATCGTGCTCGAGGTCACCGAGACCTTCGCCGTCCACGACCTCGACCGCGCCAAGGCGACTCTCGAGCAGCTCGACGCTCTCGGCGTCGTGCTCGCGCTCGACGACTTCGGGACCGGCTACTCGAGCCTCACCCATGCGCAGATGCTGCCCTTCGACATCCTCAAGATCGACCGGACGTTCGTGGCCGCCGCCGCGGAGGGCGACCGGGGCGCGCTCGCCACCATCAGCGCCGTCACCGCTCTCGCGGAGCAGCTCGCCGTCGATGTCGTCGCCGAGGGCGTCGAGGACCTCGACCAGCTCGCGGACCTGCTGCAGATGGGCTGCCGGCTCGCCCAGGGCTACGCCCTCGCCCGACCGCTCACGCCGGAGCAGATCGACGTCGCCCTCTCCACCGGTGAGCCGTGGCTGCTCGGGTTGCCCGTGCTGCCACGTCCGCGCGACGAGCTGACGCCGGTCCCCTCCTAGAGTTCCTGCGTGACCCTCGCCGACGACCTGGCACTCGCCCTTCGACTGGCCGACGCTGCCGATGCCATCACCGTCGCCCGCTTCCGCGCGCAGGACCTCCACGTCGACGCCAAGCCCGACCTCACCCCGGTGTCCGACGCCGACCTGGCCGTCGAGGACGAGGTACGCCGCCAGCTCGCCCTCGACCGTCCGGCCGACGCCGTGCTGGGCGAGGAGCACGGCAGCAAGGGCGACGGGCCGCGCCAATGGGTGATCGACCCGATCGACGGCACCAAGAGCTTCGTGCGCGGTGTCCCCGTCTGGGCCACCCTCATCGCCCTCCGGATCGGCGGCCGCGTCGACCTCGGTGTCGTCAGCGCCCCCGCCCTGGGCCGCCGCTGGTGGGCCACCCGCGGCGGCGGTGCCTTCGCGGACGGGCAGCCCATCACGGTCTCCTCGGTCGCGCGGCTCTCGGACGCCTCGCTGTCCTACAGCTCGCTGACCGGCTGGTCGGCCCTCGGCAGGTTGGACGGCCTGCTCGAGCTGTCCGAGAGGTGCTGGCGAACGCGCGGTCTCGGCGACTTCTGGTCCCACGTCCTCGTCGCTGAGGGGGCCGTCGACGCGTCCTTCGAGCCCGAGGTCTCGCTCTGGGACCTTGCGCCGCTCCAGGTCATCGTCGAGGAGGCCGGCGGCCGCTTCACGTCGTTGTCCGGCGAGGCCCGGCCCGACGGCGGCTCGGTCGTCTGCAGCAACGGGCTGCTCCACGACGAGGTGCTCGCGGGACTCGCCGCCCGCTGACAGCCGCCTCGCAGCCACCCTCCAGGGTCGCCGGGCACCGTCGTCGCATGACGACGACAGCCCTCCTCCGCCTCCGGAACGCGGTCAGGCTCAGCGGGACGCCGAGGCACACCTCTCGGCTGCTTCTGCGTCAGAGAACCCAGCCAACCCGTGGCGAGCCCTGGGCTCCGAGGGTTCCGACGCCTCACAGTTCCCGACGACGCAAGCCTCAGCGACTGCCTAGAGGCGGGCCTACGCGCGGTCGGCTGACAGAGCGACGGGAGCCGGTGCTCTGCGCCGGGCCAGGATCCTCGGGGTGAGGGCGAGGGCGGCGGCGTCGAACCAGGCGTAGCCGCCGGCCGCACCGGACGGCGGGTTGCCGATGGCGATCCAGCCGGTGAGGGGGTCGTGCTGCTGCCAGGCCCAGGTGCCGAGGGACGTACCCGTGATCTCGAGGTAGCTCACGATGAGGAACGCCCCGCAGTAGACGGACCTCGAGAGGCCCCAGCGGCTGAAGCCGAACAGGCAGACCGCCCAGAACGCACCGAGGACGTCGAGCGTCGGGGAGAGGAACAGGCCCCAGACGGCCCAGCCTCCGACGGCGACCAGGGTCAGCGGGACGAGCCAGCGGTTGCGGTGCAGCCAGGCGGACCGGCCGATCGCGAGAGCACCGAGGTAGACCAGGCCGTGGCCCGGCGGGACGAACCACGGGACGTTGTGCAGGCGGTAGACGTAGACGCCGAGCCAGCCGGCGAAGACGTACTCGACGACCGAGGCGAAGGCCACGACCACCGCGACCTGGATGCGGGTCTCGGTGGACTCGCGACGGAGCATCAGCAGCAGCAGCGCCCAGGTGCCGAGGCCGAGCAGCCGCTGCTGGGTCAGCGAGGCGCCGGTGTCGAGCCCCAGGACGGCGCCGACCCAGAGGACGACCACAGCAGGCACCGGCACTCCACGAGGCTAACCGGGTGCACGCTGCTCGGGCCTTCGCGAGATCCGAGCCCTGACTCGCGAAGCCGCACGCGGAGTCAGCTGGTGGGCGGGGCGACGTCGATCTGGGCGGGGACGTTGAGGCCGATCGGGCACGTGACCCCGTTGAACCCGTGGTTGCAGTAGCCGTTGGGGTTCTTGTCGAGGTACTGCTGGTGGTAGCCCTCGGCGTAGTAGAAGGTCCCGGCGGGGAGGATCTCGGTGCTGATCGTGCCGCGGCCGGCCTTCGTCAGCGCCTCCTGGTAGGCGTCGCGGGACAGCTTGGCGATGGCCAGCTGCTCGTCGGTGGACGCGTAGATCGCGGACCGGTACTGGGTGCCGACGTCGTTGCCCTGCCGCATGCCCTGGGTCGAGTCGTGGTTCTCCCAGAAGGTCTTGAGCAGCTGCTCGTAGGACACCTTGGCGGGGTCGTAGACGACCAGCACGGCCTCGGTGTGGCCGGTGCGGCCGGTGCAGGTCTCCTCGTACGTCGGGTTGGGCGTGTGGCCGCCCTGGTAGCCCACGGCGGTCGTGTGGACGCCGTCGAGCTTCCAGAAGAAGCGCTCCGCGCCCCAGAAGCAGCCCATGCCGAAGTACGCCGACTCGAGGCCATCCGGGAAGGGGCCCCTCAGCGGTGTGCCGAGGACGGTGTGCCTGTCGGGGACGTGCATCTCGTCGCCGCGGCCCTTCAGGGCCTCGTCCGCGGTCACCAGGTCAGTCTTCTTGCCGAAGCTCCACATGCCCTCTCCAACCACATCGGTCCTGCTGTCGTTCCCGCGTCACCGGACCGTCATCTCGGCGGCACCGGGTAGGTGTGCATCGCCCAGATCAGCAGGGCGATCAGGCTCAGGTAGGCGGTCCCGACGTTGACGCGCTGCTGCGCCGTCAGCGAGTAGTAGGCCCGGGACGCCTCGGTGTTGCGGCCCTTGAACCGGCGGTAGGCCTCGAAGCCGCCGAGGATGAGGATCAGCGGGACGATCGGGCTGGGCCGCCAGACCTCGTACCCCAGCAGACCGACCAGGCCCACCACCCAGAGCTTCGGGTTCACGGCCGCCGCGGTCCGACCGCCGTCGAGCGGCAGGAACGGCAGCAGGTTGAAGAGGTTGAGCAGGAAGCCGGTGTAGGCGAGGGCCCGCAGGAAGTCGCTGTCCTCGTACCCGGCAAGGCCCAGCACGGCGAAGGCGCCGGCCGCGCCGAAGACCGGGCCGGCGATCCCGGAGAGCGCCTCGTCGTAGACGGTCCGGGGAGCGGACTTCATCGACACGAAGGCGCCGAGGAACGGCAGGAAGACAGGGAGCCCGGCCTTGATCCCGCGAGCCCGCAGGACGATCACGTGGCCCATCTCGTGCACGAAGATGAGCAGCACGAACCCGACCGCGAACTGCCAGCCGAACGCCAGCGCGTAGGCGCCGACCGACGCGATCATGCTGAAGAACAGGGTGAAGAACTTCAGCTTGAACAGGATCGCGCCGTACTTGAGCAGGGCCGCGCCGGCGGCGACGACCGCGCCGACGACCCGCTCGACGACGTTCTTCGGCTTCGCCGGCTGAGCCTGGGGCGGCGGCAGGGGCTGGGGCTGGGGCGCGGGAGGCAGCGGCTCCTCGGGGGTCACCTCCTCAGGCTAATCCTCGAACCGGTAGCCCATGCCGGCCTCCGTGATGAGGTGCACCGGGTTGGCCGGGTCCGGCTCGAGCTTGCGACGCAGCTGGGCGAGGTAGACGCGCAGGTAGTGCGTCTCCTTCTCGTAGGCCGGGCCCCACACCTCGTGCAGCAGCTGCTTCTGCCCGACCATCCGGCCCTGCGAACGGACGAGCACCTCGAGCAGGTGCCACTCCGTCGGTGTCAACCGGACCTCGCCGGTGGATGTGGTGACGCGGCGGGCAGCGAGGTCGACCGTGAAGTGGTCGGTGACGACGGTCGGCGCCTCGGGCGCGGGTTGGGAGCGGCGCACCGCGGCCCGCACCCTCGCGATCAGCTCGTCCATCCCGAACGGCTTCGTCACGTAGTCGTCGGCGCCGGCGTCGAGGGCGGCGACCTTCTGCCCTTGCTCCTCGCGGGCGGACAGCACGATGACCGGCACCGACGTCCAGCCGCGCAGCCCGGCGAGCACCTCGAGCCCGTCGAGGTCAGGCAGCCCGAGGTCGAGCACGACGACGTCGGGCGGAGAGCTGCCAGCGGTGGTCAGCGCGTCCCGGCCGGTGAGCGCGACGTCGACCTCGAAGCCACGGGCCCTGAGGTTGATGCCGAGGGCGCGGGCCAGCGCCTTGTCGTCGTCCACGACCAGCACGCGCGTCATGTCGGCAGCGCCACCGTCATGGTGAGCCCTCCCCCGTCCGTGCGCGACGGGGTCAGCGTGCCACCGAGCGCGTCGACGAAGCCGCGGACGACGAGCAGCCCGAGCCCGACACCCCGGTCGGAACCGAAGGGCGGGGGCATCTCAGCAAGGCCCGGCCCGTGGTCGATCACGACGAGAGTGCCTGGTGCTGAGGCGATCTCCACGATCTCGGAGTGCCGCAGGGCGTTGTCGACGAGGTTCGCCACGACCCGCTCCAGCAGCCCCACGTCAGTGACGACGGTGGGAAGGTCGTCGGGGACGTCGACGGCGACCCGCTCCCGCCCCGGCAGCCCGCGCAGGGCCAGCGCCACGACCTCGTCGAGCGCGGCAGGCACGGGCGTCACGCTGAGCGCACCGGCCTGCAGGCGGGAGGCGTCGAGGAGGTTGGAGACGAGCGACTGGAGGCGGTCCGCCGACTCCTCGATCGTCTCGAGCAGCTCGTCGCTCTCCTCCCTCGTGAACGCCACGTCGTCGGACCGCAGGCTGCTCACCGCCGCCTTCACCCCGGCGAGCGGGGTCCGCAGGTCGTGCCCGACGGCAGCGAGCAGGGCCGTCCTGAGCCGGTCGACCTCAGCCATCCGCCGTCCGGTCAGAGCCGTCGAGGCCGCTTCCGCGAAGGCCTGCAGGACACGGCGGTCGGCGGCGAACAGCTCGGGGCCACGCACGACGAGCCGCGCGTCCGGACCAGCGGGTACGACGGCGGTCCCGTCCTCGGGCCGTGCCGTCCCCACCGTCGCGACCGGCACCTCCGTCCCGCGCACCGTCTCGACGAGTTCGACCTGCGACGCCCCGAAGACGACCCGCACCCGTTCCAGCACCGACGGCAGGGTCTCCTGCTCGGCGAGCGTCGTCCCGGCGACGGAGGACAGGGCGGCCGCCTCGGCATGGGCCCGGGCCGCTTCCGCCGTCCGGCGAGCCGCGAGGTCGACCACCACGCTGACCGCCACCGCCACCGCCAGGTACACGAGGAGGACCACGACGTCCGAGCCGCTCGAGATCGACAGCCGGTGCAGCGGGGGCGTGAACCAGTAGTTGAGCGCCAGGCCACCCATGACGGCCGCCGGCACCGCCGGCCGCAGCCCGCCGAGCAGGGCGACGACCACGACGAGCAGCAGCATGAGCAGCACAGGTGTCGCGTAGCCCTGGTCGGTGCCCGTCAGGACGGCCGTCAGGGCAGGGATCCCGAGGAGCCCCAAGGCGGCCGCGGCCGCTTCACGACGTGCCGGGATCGCGCGCTTCACCCCACGACTGTCTCAGGGGCCTCCTCGGCCAGCGGCAGCGAGGAGCGCAGCTGCCACGGGACGCTGGCGACCATCACCCGGGACTGGAACAGCAGCCTGCCCTTGAGCCGCAGGGCGCTCTGGTTGTGGAGCAGCTGCTCCCACCAGTGACCCACGACGTATTCGGGGATGAAGACGCACACCACGTCCCTCGGGCTCTCGAGCCGGATGCGCAGCACGTAGTCGAGCAGCGGCCGGCTGATCTCCCGGTACGGGGACTCAAGGACGACGAGCGGCACCGGGATCTCGCGGTCCGCCCAGGCCTCGACCAGGTGCGTCGTCT
>JAODNF010000358.1 GCA_025464915.1 Frankiales bacterium
CAGCGCTCCCAGCGAGCTCGGCGGCCTTGTCGGCCGCGCCGTCCATGGTGTCGACGACGGTGACGAGAGGGTGGTTCGCCTCGGAGAGGATGCGGTGCCCCTCCTCGACGTTGTTGCCGTCGAGGCGGACCACCAGCGGCTTGGCTGCCGCGGACCCCAGCATCTCCAGGGCCTGCACGATGCCGTTGGCGACCGCGTCGCAGGACGTGATGCCGCCGAAGACGTTCACGAACACCGAGCGGACGTCCTTGTCGGACAGGATGATCTCGAGCCCGTCGGCCATGACCTGCGCGGAGGCGCCGCCACCGATGTCGAGGAAGTTGGCGGGCTTCACGCCGCCGTGCTTCTCGCCGGCGTACGCGACGACGTCGAGGGTGCTCATGACCAGCCCCGCGCCGTTGCCGATGATCCCGACCTGGCCGTCGAGCTTGACGTAGTTGAGGTCCTTGGCCTTCGCGCGGCCCTCGAGGTCGTCGTCCGCGACGACGTCGGCGTAGGTGTCGAAGACGTCCTTGTGGCGGAACTCGGCGTTGCCGTCCAGCGTGACCTTGCCGTCGAGCGCGAGGATCTGGCCCTCGGGCGTGCGCACGAGCGGGTTGACCTCGACCAGCGTGGCCTCCTCCTCGACGAACACCTCCCAGAGCTTCTGCAGCACGTCGATGACCTGGTCGCGGACGTCAGCCGGGAAGCCGGCGGCGTCGGCGATCTCGGCAGCCTTCGCGGCGTCGACGCCGACGATCGCGTCGACCGGGACCTTCGCGAGGGCCTCGGGGCGCTCGACCGCGAGCTCCTCGATCTCCATGCCGCCCTCGATGCTCGCCATGGCGAGGTAGGTGCGGTTCGCGCGGTCGAGCAGGAAGGAGACGTAGTACTCCTTGTCGATGTCCGACGCCTCGGTCACGAGGACCTTGAGGACCGGCAGGTCCTTGATCGTGAGCTTGAGGATGTCGGCGGCGCGGGCCTCCGCCTCGTCAGCGGTCGGGCAGTACTTCACGCCGCCGGCCTTGCCGCGGCCGCCGGCCTTGACCTGCGCCTTGACCATGACGGGCTTGCCGATCTTCTCGGCAGCGGCACGGGCGTCGGCCGGGTTGTCGACGGTCTCGCCGGCGAAGACCGGCACACCGTGCTTGGCGAAGAGCTCCTTCGCCTGGTACTCCATGAGGTCCACTGGACGTTCCGATCAAGTCGAAGAGTGTGACGGTCGAGCGTATCCGCCGCTACGGCTCCGTTACGACGTGGGATAGACCACACTCGGGCCATGCGACTCACCCGGCCCTGGCTGCTCGTCGTGCTTGCCCTGGTCGCCTTCCCCGCGCTCGCCGCGGCCGAGCCGGTCACGGCCAGCAGGGGAACCCACTCCTTCGCCACGACCGACGCGATGGTTGCGGTGCTCGACGGGCCGACGGGCACGCACACGGCCACGATCGACACCCGGCTCTACGTGCCGGACGACGCGACGGCGAAGACCCCGCAGCCCGCCGTCCTCATGACGAACGGCTTCGGCCTGTCCAAGACGGCGGCCGAGATCGTGTCGAGCGCGACCTTCCTGGCCCGGCACGGGTACGTCGTGCTGACCTACACCGCGCAGGGCTTCGGCAAGAGCACGGGCTGCATCACGCTGCAGTCGCGGGCCTACGACGTGAAGGACGCCGAGCAGCTCATCACCAAGGTGCTGAAGCCCAAGCCCTTCGTGAAGCGCGATGCCAAGGGCCTGGTGCTCGGCATGGTCGGCGGGTCCTACGGCGGCGCGATCCAGGCCAACCTCGCCGAGGCCGACCCCCAGCTGCGGGCGATCGTGCCGGGACGGACCTGGAACGACCCGCAATACTCCCTGGACCCCAACAACTACGTCGCGCCGGGCGACCCCACCGGCTTCAGCCACCAGCTCGACAAGCAGGGCGTGTTCAAGCTGCAGTGGACCACCCTGTTCTTCGCCTCGGGCGACCTCGCGCCGGTGGGCGGCGCACCGCCCGACGGCAACCAGGAGGGCTCCTGCCCGCAGGACGCCCTCAACACCGGTGCCGTCACCGGCGTCACGTGCACCGGCTACCCGACGCAGCTGTGCCAGACCTACGCACGCATCGCCCTGACCGGTGACGCGACCGACGCCGACCGGGCGCTGCTCGCCGACTCCTCCGGCACGACGCAGCCGCTCCGGACGCCGACCCTTCTCGTCCAGGGACAGAGCGACACCCTCTTCAACGTCAACGACGCCGCAGCGACCTACACCGACCTCAAGCGCCGAGGCGTCCCGGTGACGATGATCTGGAACTCCGGCGGGCACGGCGGCTACGACTCGCTGCCCGGCGAGTGCGAGGTGTACGGCGGGGGCACCGGCGGGACGGGCTACCGCGGGCTGGACAGCTGCTACCTCACGCTGCGGACGCTAGCTTTCCTCGACCACTGGCTGAAGGGCACGCCCGACAGCAGCCCCGGCTTCACCTGGTACCAGGACTGGACGCCGCTGAAGGGGCTCGGCAGCCAGTACGGCGCAGCCACCGCCTTCCCCGCGGGGTCGCCCACGACGTACACGCTGTCCGGCACCGACGCGCTCGTGCGCAGCCGCGCGACCGCGGGTTCGGTGACCCTGCTGAACCCGCCGGGCGGGGCGCCGAGCGGCTACAGCGAGACGTCCAACTTCAGCGGGCCGCACAGCAGCCCGAACCTGGCGCTGCCGCCGACCGACGTCCCCGGCCAGTTCGCCGCCTTCACCGCGCCGGCCTTCGCCGCGACGACCGACCTCGTGGGCATCCCGACGCTGAAGGTGAAGCTGGCGCACGTCGCCCCGACCGACCTGGTCGTCTTCGCGAAGGCCTACGACCTCGCGCCTGACGGCACGGCGACCCTCATCCACCGACTCATCGCGCCCGCGCGCATCCCGTCGGCAGACCTGGCGAAGCCGGTCACTCTCAAGCTGATCGGCTTCGCGCACCGCTTCACGGCGGGCCACAGCCTGCGGCTGGTCCTCGCGACGACCGACCTCACCTCGTACAACAACAAGGTCGCCGACGTGATCACCGTGAGCACCGGCGCGGGGAACACCCTCACGGTCAACGCCCTGCCGACCGCTCACGTGATCACCGACCCGTGCCTCACCTGCGGCAGCCGGCCGCCCGTCACCACGGGCGGCGGGCGGGACCTCGCCAGCACCGGGCTGAACGTGGCCGTACCGGTGATCGCCCTGGTGCTGCTCGGCGGCGCGGCGCTGTACTGGCGGCGACGCGGCTGACGTGTGACCGACCGCACGGGCGCGGGTCACACCCTTTGTTTCAGCGGGTCGTTGCACCGGTCAGTCCCCACTGACCCAGGAGCCACCGTGCGTCGTCGTCCCCTGCTCGCCCTCTGCCTGCTCGCCGCGGTCCCCGCCGTGTCGGCGCTGCACCCGGCCCAGGCCGCGGCCCCGGCGTACTCGGTGAAGGCCCTGAAGCTGACGGTCTCGGTGGCGCCAGAGAGCGCGCTGTCCAGCGCGCCGCAGACCTGCACGATCGACGCCGACCTCTACACGCCTCGCGGCGCGAGCAGGGCCCATCCGGCGCCGGCGATCCTGAGCACGAACGGGTTCGGCGGCAGCAAGGCCGACCAGGCTGGTCTCGGCAAGGCGTACGCGACCAAGGGCTACGTCGTCCTGTCGTACTCCGGCCTCGGGTTCGGCTCCTCCCCGGGCACCGCGGGCAGTGGCTCCACCTGCAAGATCACCCTCGACGACCGCCAGCACGACGGCGTCGCCGGCAGCCAGCTCATCGACTTCCTCGGCGGCATCAAGAAGGCCGACGACGGCACCCGGATCGACTACGTCACGAAGGACGCGATCGCGCACGACGGCAAGGCCCACGCCGGCGACGTCCGGGTCGGCATGGTCGGCGGCTCGTACGGCGGCGAGATCCAGTTCGCCGTCGCCGGCGTCGACCCGCGGCTGGACACCATCGTCCCGCTCATCACCTGGAACGATCTGAGCTACTCGCTCGCCCCCAACAACACCTCGCTGCCGAACCGCACGTCGGTCAGCTACACCACCCCCGGCACCGAGAAGCTCGACTGGACCACGCTGTTCTTCGGCCTGGGCATGGCCGACGGCGTCGAGGGCACGGTCGCGACGAGTGACCCGACGCGGCTCGCGCCGTGCCCGAACTTCGCCGACCAGGCCTGCGTCGCGAAGGCGCAGATGGACGCCCTCGGCTATCCCATCGACAGCACCGTCGCCTTCGCCCGCAACGCGTCGGTCGTGTCCTACCTGGACAAGATCCGCATCCCGACGCTGCTCGGCCAGGGCCAAGCGGACACCCTGTTCAACCTGCACGAGGCAGCCGCGACCTACGCCTCGCTCAAGGCCCGGCACGTGCCGGTCAAGATGATCTGGCAGCAGTGGGGCCACAGCCACGGGGCCCTGCCCGGCGAGTTCGACCTCGCGCACCCGGACACCAACTACGAGGGCCGCGTCATCACGCAGTGGTTCGACCACTACCTCAAGGGCACCGGCGCGGCGCCCGCGCTGGACTTCTCCTACTACGAGGACTGGAAGGACAAGGGCAACGCCGCCACGGCCTTCGTGAGCTCGCCGTCGTACCCGCTGGCCGGCACCACGACGCTGTACGGCTCGGGCTCGTCCCTCGTCGCGTCCAAGAGCGGCCTCAAGGCCGGCTCCAGCACGATCGCCGTCCCCGCCGGTGGCGCGCCGCTGAGCTACACCGAGACCTCGGCGCTCGACCAGGGCCAGCCGGTGCGTGACCTCCCGGGCGGTACGACGACGCTCTCGACCGGTGCTCTGAAGCGCGACGTCGACGTGATCGGCATCCCGACCGCCACCCTGCGCCTTTCCTCGGCAACGGCCCCGCTGTCGCTCAACGCCGACCCCGCGACCCAGCTCGTCGCCTTCGTGAAGCTCTATGACCTCGCCCCCGACGGCACCATCACGCTGGCCCACCGGGTCATCGCGCCGATCCGCGTGGCCGACCTCGGCAAGGCCGTCCAGGTCTCGCTGCCGGGCACCGTGCACCGCTTCGCGAAGGGGCACCGCCTGCAGCTCGCGGTGTCGCTGACCGACTTCGCCTACAAGGGCAACGCGGGTGCGCAGGCGATCACGCTGTCGACCTCGCAGACGGCGCCGACGATGCTGACCCTGCCCGGGGTCCTCCCCGCGAGCGCCTTCTAGCCTGCCGCTCGACCAGCCTGCGAGAGTCGTCGGCGTGAGCGCCGACTGGAGAGAGCCCCTGCTCGCCGGGGCGACGCCCCTCG
>JAODNF010000369.1 GCA_025464915.1 Frankiales bacterium
GGTCACAACGAGGGCGACGACCCCTCGATGACGCAGCCGCTGATGTACGACGTCATCGACCGCAAGCGGTCGGTCCGCAAGACCTACACCGAGCAGCTCGTCGGCCGAGGTGACATCACCATCGAGGAGGCCGAGGAGGCGCTGAAGGACTACCAGGCGCAGCTCGAGCGGGTCTTCGCCGAGACGCGCGACGCCGCCACCTCCAGTGCCGCCGAGCCGCCGATGGTCCCGGCCCTCGACCTGTCGGCCATCCCGACCGCCGTCGAGCAGGAGGTCCTCGACACGATCGGCAAGGCGCACACCACCCTGCCCGAGGGCTTCACGCCGCACCCGAAGCTCGCGCCGCTGCTCGAGAAGCGCGCGGGCATGGTCACAGGCGGCGGCATCGACTGGGGCTTCGGCGAGATCCTCGCCTTCGGGTCGCTGCTGCTCGACGGCCGGCCGGTCCGCCTCGCAGGTCAGGACAGCCGCCGCGGCACCTTCACGCAGCGGCACGCCACCCTCATCGACCGCAACGACGGCACCGAGTGGACCCCGATCCGCTACCTCGACGAGGACCAGGCGACGTTCTACGTCTACGACTCACTGCTGTCGGAGTACGCCGCCCTCGGCTACGAGTACGGCTACTCGCACGAGCGGCCCGAGGCGCTGGTCTGCTGGGAGGCCCAGTTCGGCGACTTCGTCAACGGCGCCATGACGATCATCGACGAGTTCATCAGCTCCGGTGAGGCCAAGTGGGGCCAGCGCTCCGGTGTGACGCTGCTGCTCCCGCACGGCTACGAGGGCCAGGGCCCGGACCACTCCAGCACGCGCATCGAGCGGTTCCTGCAGCTCTGCGCCGAGGACAACATGACGGTGGCCTACCCGACGACCCCTGCGCAGCACTTCCACCTGCTGCGCGCGCAGACGCTCGCCGAGGTGAAGCGCCCCCTCGTGGTCGTCACACCGAAGTCGCTGCTGCGCCTCAAGGCGGCTGTGTCGGCCCCGTCCGACTTCACGAGCGGCGGCTGGCAGCCCGTGCTCGTCGACCCGGAGGCACCCGCGGCCGCCGGCGTCACCCGCGTCGTGCTGTGCAGCGGCAAGGTCTACTACGACCTCGCCGCCGCCCGCCGCAAGGCCGAGGACACCTCCGTCGCGCTGATCCGCGTCGAGCAGCTCTACCCGCTGCCGGGCGCCCAGATCCGCGACGTGCTCGCCGGCTACCCCAACGCGAGCGATGTCGTGTGGGCCCAGGAGGAGCCGGCCAACCAGGGCGGCTGGAGCCACATCGCCCTGTCGCTGCCCGAGCAGCTGCCCGCCGAGATCCGCCTCCGTCGCGTCTCCCGCCGTGCCGCGGCCTCCCCGGCCGCCGGATCGTCCAAGGTGCACGAGGCGGAGCAGGCGGCGCTCGTCGAGGCCGTCTTCGCCCGCTGATGTACTTCACCGACCGCGGTCTGGAGGAGCTCGCCCAGCGGCGCGGCGAGGAGGAGGTCACCCTCGCCTGGCTCGCCGAGCGGCTCAAGGAGTTCGTCGACGAGCACCCGGAGTTCGAGGTACCCGTCGAGCGGGTCGCCACCTGGCTGGCGCGCCTCGAGGACGACGACGAGTGACGGCCGGACCGGTCCACGTCGACCTGATGACGCACGACATCGAGGCTGCGCGCGCGTTCTACGGTGCGGTTCTCGGGTGGGCGTTCGAGGAGTGGGGCCCGGCGTCCCTGGCGCTCGCGGACGGCCGGCAGGCCGCCGCGATCGGGCCCTCGTTCGACGGGACGACGACGGGCTGGACGCTCTACTTCGGCTCCACGGACATCGCGGCCACCGAGGCGTCGATCGTCGCCGCCGGCGGCAGCCTGGTGCTCCCGCACGGTGACGTCGCAGAGCTCGGCAAGCTGCTGCTCGCCGCCGACCCGTCGGGTGCGCGCTTCGGCATCTGGCAGGCCGGCACCAAGAAGGGCGTCGACGTCTGGGGCGCCGTCGGCTCTCCTTGCTGGACCGACCTGCGATCGTCGGATCCTGCTGCAGCGCAGGCGTTCTACGCCGCGTCTCTCGGCTTCGAGATGACGCCGTTCGACATGGCCGGCCCCGACTACGCGACGTACTCCACCGACGGCGACCCGCTCGGCGGCGTCGGCGGGATGATGGGCGCCCCTGACGGCACCCGGTCGCACTGGCTGATCTACTTCGCCGTCCCGTCGGCGGACGACGCTGCGGCAGCCGTCGCTCCGGCCGGCGGCACGCTGCTGTCCGACCCGTTCGACACGCCGTTCGGCCGGATGGCCCCGGCCCAGGACCCCGCCGGCCACCCGTTCTGGATCACCCAGCTCCCCTCGTAGCGTCCTGGTTCCCAGGCCTGACCAGGGCGCCGGTCCTGACGACGATGCGGCTTAGGTTGGGGACGTGAGCTTCCCGGGGGACGAGCTGGTCGACGCGGCGGTCACGCTCGACCGGGAGTACGTCCTGCACGCGGCCGCTGCGGACGTCTGGCCATGGCTCGAGCAGGTCGGCAAGTCGCGGGGCGGCTGGTACGCACCTGGCTGGTTCGAGCGGCTGACGCCGAAGCGCTTCCACGCGGCCCGCGGCATCGACCCTCGCTGGGCGCTTCACGTCGGTGACGTGGTCCCCGACTACGGGCCCTCCCCCTTCACCGTCGCTGTCCTGGACGCGCCGCGGGCGCTGGTCCACCGCGGCGGGCACAAGGGCACCGCGTTCAGCTGGGCACTGCTGCTCACCGACCTGCCGGACGGGCGTTGCCTGCTGCACTTCCGGTTCCGCATCAGCAAGGCGGGCCGGCTGATGCGCACGGTCGGCGACGCCTTCGACCACGCGACCATCGCGCTGCTCGTCGCCGGCCTCCGCGAGCGGATCCGTTGAGCCTCAGGGACACCCGCCCGGTCCGCCGGGTGCAGCGGCACCCGCGGTCGTCGTACTCCCCGAGCTCGTGGCCGTACACCGTCCCCGCTGTCGCGCAGCTCCTCGACACCGGGCTGGACCTACCGGCAGGCGTGACGTTCCTCGTCGGTGAGAACGGCTCGGGCAAGAGCACCCTGGTCGAGGCGATCGCCGAGGCGTACGGGCTCAACCCCGAGGGTGGATCTCGTGGCGTCCGGCACAGCACCCGCGCGTCGGAGTCCTCACTCGGGTCCGCGCTTCAGCTGGTCAAGAGCCCTGGCAGCGGCCTGTGGTCCTACTTCCTCCGGGCCGAGGCGATGCATGGGGAGTACACCTTCATCGAGCGCACCTACGTGGAGTCGGGCCTGCCCGTCCCCGAAGACCAGAAGCTCCACGAGATGAGCCACGGGGAGTCCTTCCTCGAGATCCTGCGCACCAAGCTCGACGCACCCGGCTTCGACCTGATGGACGAACCGGAGGCGGCGCTGTCGTTCCGGTCCAGCCTGACGCTGGTCGCTCTGCTCGGGGAGATGCACACCAACGGGTCGCAGGTCCTCGTCGCCACGCACTCGCCGCTGCTGTGCTCGCTGCCGGGCGCCACCGTCCTCGAGGTCGGTGAGCACGGGTTGCGCGAGGTCGCGTGGGAGGACCTGCAGCTGGTGCAGGACTGGCGGTCCTACCTCGACCGGCCCGAGGGGTGGCTGCGCCACCTGATCGACCCGTCCTGACCCGGCTCCGGATGATCACGCCGGTGGCCGACAGCTTACTGCGGTGACCGACCGGAGCCCGCCGTCCTAGCGTGAGGCGCATGAGCACGCTCGAGAACCGCAGCGCCACCGCGCTCCTCGTCATCGACGTCCAGGTCGGAGTCGTCGCCGAGGCCCTCGACCGCGACGCGGTCGTCACCAACATCGCCGGCCTCGTCGAGAGGGCCCGCGCGTCCGACGTACCCGTCGTCTGGGTCCAGCACTCGGACGACGGGCTGCTCGAGGGCAGCCCGCAGTGGGAGTACGTCCCGGAGCTCGCGATCGGCGACGGGGAGGCCGTGGTGCACAAGCGGTGGGGTGACGCGTTCGAGGAGACCGACCTCGAGCAGGTGCTGGCCTCGGCCGGTGTCGGCAGGCTCGTCGTGACCGGCGCGCAGTCCGACGCCTGCATCCGGTCGACGCTGCACGGCCTCGTCGCACGCGGCTACGACGCCATCCTCGTCAGCGACGCCCACACGACGGAGGACCTCAGCCAGTGGGGCGGGCCGGCGCCCGAGCTGGCGATCGCGTTCACCAACTTCTACTGGGAGAACACGGCAGCGCCCGGTCGCGAGATCGGCGTGGTGACCACGGCTTCCGTCGCCTTCGCCTGACAGCCAGACTGCGGGCATGACAGCCCGCGTCGACGCCTACACCGCTGCCCTGCAGACCGCGCACGACCACGCCCTGCGCTGGCTCGCCAGCCAGCAGACCCGGCCGGTGCCGCCTCGCGCGACGGTCGACGAGCTGACGTCGGTCCTCGGAGGACCGCTGCCGGACGCACCTACCGATCCCGCGGCGGTGGTCGAGCTCCTCGCCACCGGGGCGGAGCCGGGCCTGATGGCCATCCCGAGCGGCCGCTTCTTCGGCTGGGTCATCGGCGGGACGCTGCCCGCTGCCCTCGCTGCGGACTGGCTGGTCAGCGCCTGGGACCAGAACTCCGGCCTGCGCGCGATCACGCCCGCCGTCGCCGCCCTCGAGCAGGTGGCGGGTGAGTGGCTCCTGGACCTGCTGGGCCTGCCCGCAACGGCCGACGTGGGCTTCGTGACCGGGGCGACCATGGCCAACTTCACCTGCCTGGCCGCTGCCCGGCAGGCCGTGCTGACCCGGGCCGGGTGGGACCTCGACCGCGACGGGCTGTCCGGAGCTCCGCGCGTGCGGGTGCTCGTGGGCGCCGAGCGGCACGACACCGTCGACCTGGCGCTGCGCTACCTCGGGCTCGGAGCTCCGACCGTCGTGCCGGCCGACGACCAGGGCCGGATCGTCCCCGCGGACCTGGAGGCGGCGCTGGACGACGGACTCGCCATCGTGTGCTTGCAGGCCGGCAACATCCACTCCGGTGCGTTCGACGCGGTGGCCGCCTGCGTGGAGATCGCACACGCGAGGAGCGCGTGGGTGCACGTCGACGGTGCCTTCGGCCTGTGGGCGGCCGCGTCACCCGACCTCGCCCGTCACCTGCCTGCCCTGGGGAGCGCGGACTCCTGGGCGACCGACGCCCACAAGACCCTCAACGTGCCCTACGACTCGGGGCTGGCGGTCGTCGCCGACCGGCAGGCCCTGCGCGCAGCGATGGGTCTGCACGCCAGCTACCTCATCCACGACAGCGCCGGCGACCCCTTCGAGAAGGTGCCCGAGCTGTCGCGGCGCGGTCGCGGTGTGCCGGTCTGGGCAGCGCTGAGGTCCCTGGGCAGACAAGGCGTCCGCGAGCTCGTCGAGCGGCTGGCCGAGCGGGCGCGTCAGCTCGCCGACGGCCTCGCCGCCGTCCCCGGGGCGGAGATCCTCAACGAGGTCGTGTTCACGCAGGTCAGCGTGAGCTTCGGCGACGACGAGCGCACCCGTGCCGTCACCGCCGAGCTGCTGAGGGAGGGCGTGACCTGGATGTCCGGCTCGAGCTGGCACGGTCGGGTCGTGCTTCGGGTGTCGGTGAGCAACTGGTCGACCGACGAGGCCGACGTCGCAGCCTCCGTCGACGCCGTCAGGCGAGCCGCCGCCGCTGTCCTCTGAGCGGCCAGCACAGGGCGGCTCCGAGGACGAACCCGATGACGTGCGCGAGGTAGGCGACGCCGGACCCGCTGCCGGCCTGGTTGGCCCGCAGGCTGATGTACTGCAGCACGAACCAGCTACCGAGCACGAGCCATGCCGGCAGCCGCAGCGGCAGGAAGAAGAAGAACGTCAGCAGCGACAGGACCTTGGCTCGCGGGAACAGCACGAAGTACCCGCCGAGAACCCCTGCGATGGCCCCGGACGCACCCACGAGCGGGGTCTCGGACGAAGGCTGCACCAGGGCGAATCCATAGGTCGCTGCGAAGCCGATGCCCAGGTAGAACAGCAGGTACCTGATGCGGCCGAGCCGGTCCTCGACGTTGTTTCCGAAGACGAACAGGAACAGCATGTTGCCCAGCAGGTGCAGCCATGACCCGTGCAGGAACATCGCGGTGAGGACCGACACGAACGGCTGCTTGTGGAACGGCGCGGCGACCCGGGGGCAGCCGCCGTCGACGTAGACGTGTGCCGTCGGCTCAGGCCGGTTGTGCACGAGCTCGTCGGGAACGGCGGCGTAGTGGTCGAAGTACGCGAGCGTCCGGCACTGCTGCTCGAGCGAGGTGCCACCGGCGACGTGCCGGGCGACCGGGCTCGCGACGAACACCACGACGTTGATCGCGATGAGCAGCCAGGTGAGGTAGCCGGGCCGCCGGGTCGGGTTCGTGTCATGGACGGGCAGCACCATCAGGCCGTGAGCACCAGCTTGCCGAAGACGTCGCCACCGGCCAGCTTGGCGAAGCTGGTGGCCGCGTCGGACAGCGGCCGGACGTCGCTGACGACGGGTCGCAGGCCGGTGCTGACGCAGAACGACAGCAGGTCCTTCAGCTCGTCGCGCGTGCCCATCGTGGAGCCGATCACCCTGAGCTGCAGGAAGAACAGCCGGTTGAGGTCGGCGCCCGGGTCGGCGCCGGTCGTCGCCCCCGACACGACCAGGGTGCCTCCCGGACGCAGCGCCTTCATGGAGTGCGACCAGGTCGCCTTCCCGACGGTCTCCAGCACCGCGTCGACCCGCTCCGGCAGCCGGGCACCGGTCTCGAAGACGTCGTGGGCGCCCAGGTCGAGCGCCTGCTTGCGCTTGCCCTCGTCACGGCTGGTCGCCCAGACCCGGTAACCCGCATGCCGGGCCAGCGCGATCGCGGCGGTCGCCACACCGCCGCCGGCGCCCTGCACGAGGACGGTCTGCCCGGGGCGGAGACCAGCATGGGTGAAGAGCATGCGGTACGCCGTGAGCCAGGCCGTCGGCAGGCACGCCGCGTCCTCCCACGACAGCTCCGGCGGCTTGGGCAGGACGTTGCGCTCGGGCACCACGAGGACCTCCGACAGCGTGCCCTGGTGCTTCTCCGACAGCAGCGTGCGCTTCGGGTCGAGGGTCTCGTCCCCCGCCCAGCCGGGCGTCGACACCACCGCGTGCACGACGACCTCGGTGCCGTCGTCCAGGGTCCCTGCCGCGTCACAGCCGAGGGTCATCGGGAGCAGGTCCGGCGAGAGGCCGACGCCCTTCAGCGACCACAGGTCGTGGTGGTTGAGCGCGGCCGCCTTGACCGTCACCCGCACCCATCCCTCGGGCACCTCGGGCGCGGGGCGCTCCCCCACGGTGAGACCCGACAGCGGGTCGTCGGCGGACTGGGACGTGCAGGTCACGGCAAGCATGCCGCCGACCTTACGGGCACCCTCGTCGCCAGCGTACGCTCCCCCCGCGCTCAGCGATGTCCCCCCGAGCGGACGTCGGAAACGGCGACCGACGCCGCACTCCCTTGCGTCCGCCGTGCCTGCGCCTGGCGTGGGCCGGTCAAGCGGACGCCGGCCGGCTCAGAGCCGGGCGACCCCGTCGCGACGGGCGGCCTCGGAGACCGCGGCAGCGACGGCCGGCGCGACCCGCGGGTCGAAGCACGACGGGATGACGCACTCCTCGGTCAGCTCGTCGGCGATCACGTCGGCAAGAGCCACGGCGGCAGCCTGCTTCATGCCCTCGGTGACGCAGCGGGCTCGGACGTCCATCGCGCCGCGGAAGACGCCGGGGAAGGCGAGCACGTTGTTGATCTGGTTCGGGAAGTCCGACCGGCCGGTGGCGATGACGCGGGCACCGGCGCGCTTGGCGTCGTCCGGGTGCACCTCGGGGTCGGGGTTGGCCATGGCGAACACGAAGGCGTCCGGCGCCATCGACGCGACGGCCTCGAACGGGACCTTGCCGGCGGACAGGCCGATGAGGACGTCGGCTCCCGCCAGGGCGTCGTTGAACGAACCCGTGAAGGCAGCCC
>JAODNF010000372.1 GCA_025464915.1 Frankiales bacterium
CGCGGCGCCTCGGGTCAGCGCCCGATGAGAAGAGCATGACGATCGACCTCACCGGCCCGAAGCCCACCTTCGAGTCGACCTGCGACCACTGCGGTCGCACCGAGCAGCTCTACCGGCTGATCGGCACAGCGGTCCTGCTCTGCCGCGGCTGCTTCGCGAAGAAGCACGGCTAGGCAGTCCGTCAGGCAGTGGTCGCGATGCCGCCGTCGACGGGGATGACGGCACCGGTCACGTAGGAACCGGCGCGGCTCGCGAGGAACACCGCGACGCCCGCCATGTCGTCCGCCCTGCCGATGCGCCGCAGCGGGGCGCTCCCGGCGATCGCGTCGCCGAAGGACTCCAGGGTGGCCGCCATCATCTTGGACTCGAAGGGCCCGGGCGCCACGGCGTTGACCGTGATGTGGCGAGGACCGAGGTCGCGCGCGAGCATCCTGGTGAGGTGGTGGATGCCGGACTTGCTCACGGCGTAGGAGTAGGTCGGCAGCGAGCTGACGTGCAGGCCGTCGATGCTGCCGATGTTGATCACGCGCGACGGGTCGTCGTGCGTGCCACGGGCCTCGAGCTTCGCGAGCAGCGCCTTGGTGAGGAAGAACGGCGCCTTGACGTTGAGGTTGAGCACCTTGTCCCAGGCGCTCGCCGGGAACTCCTCGATCGGGGCGCCCCAGGTCGCTCCGGCGTTGTTGACCAGGATGTCGAGCTCGTCGACCGAGGCCGCGAGGCGCTCGGCCTCCTCCTCGCTCTGCAGGTCGGCGGGGACGGCCGTCACTGTCCCGTGCGCGGACAGCTCGGCGACGGCCTTCGCGCAGGCCTCTTCGCCGCGTGAGCTGATGACGACCGACGCTCCCGCGTCGAGCAGGCCGCGCGCGATCATCAGGCCGATGCCGCGGGTGCCGCCGGTGACGAGCGCCTTCTTGCCGGTGAGGTCGAAGAGATCCATGCAAACGACCCTATTGCGAGGCGCCGGGGTGGAGAGTGGGACCTTCCACGTGACCCTGTCCCGATCGAGGAGCACCCATGGCGGGCAAGTACGAGCTCAAGAGCACGAAGTCGGGTCAGTTCATGTTCAACCTCAAGGCGAGCAACGGCCAGATCATCGCCACGAGCGAGCACTACACGACGAAGGCGGCCGCTCTGAAGGGCATCGAGTCGGTGAAGAAGCACGCTGCGGACGCTGCAACGGATGACACCACTGGTTGATCTCGCCCTCTCGACAGGGCTTCCCGGTGACGTCCGCCTCCGCGATCTCACGGAGGCGGACGCCGTCGTGTTCGCGGCCCACGTCGCGTCGGACCTCGCCCGGCTCCGCGAGTACCTGCCGTGGCCGGACCCGACCTCAGAGCCGACCGGCGCGGCGGCCTGGCTCAGCAGGTACGACCGGGGCGAGGGCGGTCGCAAGCTGGCAGCGGGGGTGTGGCACGACGGTGCGCTCGTCGGCGGCATCGTGCTGTTCTTCCACGACGAGGCGTCGGCCCAGATCGAGCTGGGGTGCTGGGCGCTCGGCTCCGTCGAGGGCAAGGGCGTCGTGCGCGCCGCCTGCGTCGAGGGCCTGCGCCTCGCACGGTCCTGGGGCGTCGAGCGGGTCGAGTGGCACTGCGACCCGCGCAACACCCGCTCCGGGGCGCTGGCGGCGCGGCTCGGCTTCCAGCACGAGGGGACGCTGCGCTCGTCGTACGTCCTTCGCGGCGAGCGGCTCGACACCGCGGTCTACGGACTGATAGGCGCCGAGATCGACGCGGTCATCGCGTGATCCTGACCTGGTCGCTCGTCGCGCTGCTGCTGACCCTCACCCCAGGCGCCGACACCGCGCTCGTGCTGCGGACGACGATGGGCTCGGGCGTCGCGTCGGCGGTCCGCTGCACCCTCGGCATCTGCACCGGGACGATGACCTGGGCAGCCCTGTCGGCGGTCGGCGTCTCGGCGCTCGTGGCGGCGTCCTCGGTCGCGTACGACGTGCTCCGGTACGGCGGTGGGCTCTACCTGCTGTGGCTCGGCGTCAGCGCCTTCCGGTCGCCCGCCACGTCCGATGCGTCGCCTCCGAGGAGGGCGTACCGCGACGGCCTCGTGACCAATCTGCTCAACCCGAAGATCGGCGTCTTCTACGCGACGGTCCTGCCGACGTTCATCCGCCCCGGCCAGTCGGTGCTGGGGATGTCGCTGCTGCTCGCCGGCATCCACGCGCTGATGGGCCTGGTCTGGCTGTCCGTCGTGGCGGCTGCCGCCGGCCGTCTCAGGGGGATCCTCAGCCGCGAGGTCTGGCGTCGCCGTCTCCAGCGGGTCACCGGCGTCGTGCTGGTCGCCTTCGGCGTACGCGTTCTCGCAACGTCCTAGCAAGTGACCCTCGGTCAGGCTGAGGAAAAAGGACGTCAGCGCTGGAGGTACTTGCCGAGCTCCTGGCGCGCCACGGTGCGGATGTGCACCTCGTCGGGACCGTCGGCGAGGCGCAGGGTGCGCATCCCCGCCCACATCCGGGCGAGCGGGAAGTCGTCGGAGACGCCGCCGCCGCCGTGGATCTGGATGGCGCGGTCGAGCACGTTGAGGGCGGCGCGGGGAGCGACCACCTTGATGGCGGCGATCTCGGTGCGGGCGCCGCGGGCTCCGACCTTGTCGATGAGCCAGGCGGTCTTGAGGGTCAGGAGCCTCGCCTGCTCGATCTCCATCCGCGACTCGGCGATCTGCTGCTGCACGACGCCCTGGCGCGCGAGCTCCTTGCCGAACGCGACCCGGGAGGCAGCGCGCTCGCACATGTACTTCAAGGCGCGCTCAGCCACGCCGATGGCGCGCATGCAGTGGTGGATGCGGCCGGGGCCGAGGCGGGCCTGCGCGATCATGAAGCCGTCGCCCTCGTTGGCGACGAGGTTGCTGGCAGGCACGCGGACGTCGGTGAAGCGCACCTCTCCGTGACCGTGCTGGTCGTGATAACCGAAGACGGGCAGCGCACGGACGACCTCGACCCCGGGGGTGTCCGTGGGGACGAGGATCATCGACTGCTGGCGGTGCACCGACTCGTTCAGGTCGGTCTTGCCCATGACGATCATGACCTTGCAGCGAGGGTCGTTGATGCCGGTGGTCCACCACTTGCGGCCGTTGATGACGTAGTCGTCGCCGTCGCGGACGATGCGGGTCGAGATGTTCGTCGCGTCGGAGGAGGCGACGTCGGGCTCGGTCATGCCGAACGCGCTGCGGATCTCGCCGTTCAGCAAGGGGTCGAGCCAGGTCTGCTTCTGGGACGGGGTGCCGAACATGTGCATCACCTCCATGTTCCCGGTGTTGGGGGCGTCGCAGTTGATCGCTTCCGGGGCGATGTGCGCGGCCCAGCCCGTGACCTCGGCCAGCGAGGCGTAGTCGAGGTTCGTGAGCCCGGACACATCGGGGAGGAAGAGGTTCCACAGGCCGCGCTCGCGGGCCTCGACCTTCAGCTCCTCCACCACCGGCGGAACGGTGTGGTCGCCCGGGCCCGCAGCGCGGCGGTACTCCTCGTAGACGTGCTCGGCGGGGAAGACCTTCTCGTCCATGAACGCCTGGAGGCGCTCGAGGTAGTCCTTCGCCTTGGGAGACGGCTCGAAGTCCACGCTGGCGCCTTTCGTCAGGGTTGCGGCAACAGGCACCCTTCCACACCCCTCTAGGCTCTCCGGCGTGAGGATCCCCGGCGGTGACCTGATGCCGGCCCGGCACCGTCGCTACGGCGGCGGCTACGGCCGCCGTCGGCGCCGCAACCGACAGGTCATCGCAGCGCTGCTGCTCGTCGGGGCCGCCGTGGGTGGCGCGGAGTACCTGCGGCAGGACGACGCGCAGGCGCCGGGCCGCGTCGCGGCGTCGCCGAGCTGCGGACCCGCGAGCCCGA
>JAODNF010000405.1 GCA_025464915.1 Frankiales bacterium
GGTGCGCTTGGCCAGCAGCCAGGTGATACCGGCCCAGTGGGCCAGGCTCCCCTCGCGGGCAGTGGCCAGGGGGAGCTCGTCGGTCGCGGTGCTCACAGCAGCAGGCTCCGGTGGCGGACGCTGCCGCGGACGCAGCCCACGACCTCCGCGCTGTCGACAAGGAAGGTGCCGGGAAGGCTCCGCAGGCGGGAACCCGGGACTGGGTTGCGCCAGGCCCGGTCGACGACCCACGGCGCGACGAGCAGCGCGGTCAGCGGGGATAGCGGCGTCGCGACGAGCCCACCGAGCGCGAGGAGCGTCGCCGGGTGAGTGCGCTTCCAGAAGACGCCGTGGTGCGTCGCGGCCCGCATCTCCGGGTGCCTGCGCAGCACAAGGGGGAGGTCGGTCCACCGGGTGGCGCTGGAGCGGGCGAGGCTGCGGGCCGTCCCCGGGTGCACGTCGTGCAGGACGTAGGCGTCGGGCTCGAACACCCGCTGGCGGCCGAGCTGCGCGAGGACCCGCATCCCGAGATCGGTGTCCTCGCCGCCGTTCCGGAACACCTCGTCGAAGCCGCCGACCGCCTCCAGGTCGGCCCGTGCGTAGAAGGTGTTCGCGGTCTGCATGAAGCGGGCGTCACGAATGGTGAGGCTCCGTGACCACGGGCCGACCTTGTCCTGCTGGGCCGGGTCGGGGTCGACCTTGCCGACCACGATGACCCCGCCCTGGCGGACGCGCTCGAGACCAGCGCGCAGCCAGCCCGGCGTGGGCTGGCAGTCGTCGTCGGTGAAGGCGAGGTAGGGCGCCCGGGCGGACCGCCAGCCGTCGTTGCGGGCCGCGCCGGGACCGCGGTTCGTGGCGTGCTCGAGCAGGCGCACGTCGAGGGGGCTGGTCTCCACCAGGGCTCGCGTCCGGGCGAGGTCGCCGGAGCCGTCGTCGCTGACGATCACCTCGAAGGGCTCGTCAAGGTCCTGTGCGGCGAGCGCGCCGAGAAGCCGCCCCAGGGCGTCGGGACGGCGGTAGGTCGCGCACACGACGGACACCGCTGGTGTCACGTCGCTCGACTCCTCACGCTCGTCGCCCCTCGTCATGAGACTCCACGAACGAGAGCCTCGGACCTCGCGGCCTCGCGGGCCTCGATCCGCCGGCGCAACGCTCGTTCCACGGGCCGCTCGACGAGCTTGTGGAGCGCGAGGGCGAGAGCGAGCGCGACGACGACGACGGCCGCGAGCACCGGAAGGCCTCGCGCGGTCTGCCTCGTCCCCGGGGCCAGCTCACCGAACAGCTCGATGATCGGCACGTGCACGAGGTAGAAGGCGAAGGACGCGCCTCCGAGCAGCACGGGGAGCGGCCGCGCCAGCCAGCAGGGGCGGCCCTCGAGGTCACGGGCGGCGAGGGCTGCGATGAGGCCCGCCACGGGCAGCAGCAGGATCGCATCGGTGTAGATGTTGCCGAGCGCCGCGTCGCTCCGCGGGCTCTGCGTGAAGTAGAGGCCGCCGACTGCCAGGGCGGCCGCGAGGTAGGCCAACAGGGAGGCGAGGACGGCCTGCCACAGCGACCAGGCGGGCCGCCACCCGGAGCGCACCGCCCAGCCGAGCACCACTCCGACCACGAACTCCGCGACGCGGTAGCCCGGGAAGACGGTCAGTGACAGCAGCGCGTAGCGGTCCCACGCCGCAGCCCGGACGAGCAGGGGTACGACGACGAGCAGGGCCGCGCTGACCACCACCGCGCTCACGGCCGCACGGCGACCCGCACGACGGAGCACCGGCACCAGGAAGGGCAGCAGGGCGTAGAAGAACGCCTCGCAGGCCAGGGACCACGAGGGACCGTTGCCGGCGAAGTACCAGAGCGGCCGGGGCACCCAGGCGTGCACGAGCGCCAGCCCGGCGAGTGCGCGCGGTGCCGTCGTGTCCACGTTGCCCACCCCGCCCACGATGGGCTCGACCGCCAGGACGACCACGAGGAACGTGAGGGCGTGCAGCGGCCAGACGCGCGCGAACCGTCGGCCGTAGAAGCCGGCCCGGGTCCGGCGGTCGTCCCACGACCAGGCGAGGACGAAGCCCGACAGCACGAAGAACGCAGTGACGCCCCCGTAGCCGACGACGGCGAAGTGGCGCGTTCCGGGGATGCTCGCAACGCCGCCCGTGAGGATCGTCGGGGCGAGCGTGTGATGCAGCAGCACGGCACCGGCAGCCAGGAAGCGCAGCCCCGTGAGCGAGTCGATGCGCGGCGCGTCCGTCGCGGTCGTCATCGTCGAGTTCCCCCTTGCTCCGCGCCGCTCACGTCCCCGTGCGGACGCCGGTGCCTGGGTGGTACGCAGCGTAGTAGCCGGCGGCCGACGAGCGCTTCGTCGCGTTGAGGACCGAGCCAATGACCGGGGCCTGCACGCCGTCGAGCCGCCGGCGGGCCTCGGCGGCCTGCGCGCGCTGCGTGCGTCCGGCGCGCACCACGAGGATGACGCCCTCGACCTGCGTCGACAGGACGACCGCGTCGGTCACGGGCAGCACCGGTGGCGCGTCGAGGACGATGACGTCGGCGAAGGCCTGCAGGTCGCTCAGCAGCCGGCCCATGGCCTGCGACCCGACGACCTCGCTGGGGTTCGGCGGCAGCGGTCCGGACGGCAGCACGATCAGACCGTCCTGCCACACCTGCAGCGCGTCCTCGAGCGCGACCGTCCGGGTGATCACGCTGGTCACGCCGACGGCCCCCTCCAGGCCGAGCATCTTCGCGACGCTCGCTCGACGCAGGTCGGCGTCCACGATCGCCGTCCGCTCACCGCTCTGAGCGAGTGCGATGGCGAGGTTCACGGCCGTGGTCGTCTTGCCCTCTCCCTCCGAGGCCGACGTCACCATAATCACGCGCGGTGGGTTGTCGGGGTCGGCGAAGGTCACGCCCGTCCGCAGGGTGCGGTAGGTCTCGGCGATCGGGTCGTTGCCCAGAGCCGCAGGCTTCCCACCGCCTCGTAGCCGACGCGGCACGATCCCCAGGACCGGGGCGTGCGTCGAGGCCTCGGTCTGCGCGCCCGTCTTGACCGACCTGTCGAGCGCGTCCAGGACCAGCGCCAGCAGCACCCCCGCCGCCACGCCGAGCAGCAGGCCGATGACGAGGTTGTAGACCGGACGCGGCTCGATCGGCTTGCGGGGGGTCAGGGCGCTGTCGAGGAGCTCGACCTTGATGCGACTGCCCTCCGTGCGCTCCTTCTCGAGGTCGGCGACGGCGTCCGTCAGAGCCGCGGACACCGCGTCGGCGAGCGAGCGAGCGCGCACCGGATCGTGGTCGGTGGCGCTCACGTCGATGACGAGCTTGTCCGTCTCGGGTGCGGCGCTGATCTTGTGGCGCAGGACCTCCGCCGACTCGGGCAGGTTGAGCCGCTGCTTCACGACGAACGCGAGCTTGCGGGACGTGGCGATGTCGGCGTAGGTCGGGAGCAACTGGCTGGTCAGCTGCACGCCGGCGCTGCTCTGCTGGCTGGACGCGGACGCGGGCACGCTGACCAGCACGGTGGCGTCCGCGCGGTACATCTTCGCCGTGTGATGCGTCAGCGCCAGCGCTCCGACGAGACCCGCCACCAGGCAGAGCACGACGGCGATCGCGCGACGACGCAGCACGTGCAGAAGGGCTACGACGTCCATCAGGAGGGCTCCTCGGTGACGCGGTGGGTCGGGGAAGGGGCGCGGCCTGCGCCTCTCGGTGCGGTGCGAGGCCTGAGTCTGTCAGGAGCAGGCCGGCCGGTGGTCCGCAACGCCGGGGACCGCGCTGTCATGACGGTCCGCCGAACAGCAGGCGGTCGAGCTTCGCGACCTCGCCCTGCATGGTGAACCGCTCCTTGACCCGGGCCCGGGAGGCGGTCGCCAGCGCCGCTCGCCGGTCGGGGTTGCGGAGCAGCTCCAGCAGCGCGTCGGCCAGCGCCTGCGGGTCGTCGGGCGGGACGAGGACCCCGCAGCCGTCGCGCAGCATCTCGGGGATCGCGACGACGTCGCTGCCGACGACCGGGACGGACCGGGCCATGGCCTCCTTGATGACGACGGGCATGGAGTCGCGGTCGCCGTCCGACGCGATGCGCGCAGGGAGGCAGAACACGGCAGCCCCCGCGATGCGCGCGAGCGACTCCTCGTGGGGAAGGCTGCCTAACAGGCGTACGCGGTCCTGGAGGCCGAGCTCGTCCACCAGTCGCTGCAGCGGCTCTCGCTCCGCCCCGTCCCCGATGATGTCGACCCGAAGGTCGGGGACCGATGGCGCGATCAGGCCGGCCGCCCGGACGAGGGTGTCGAGTCCCTTCTTCTCCACCAGGCGGCCGACGGTCACGACGTGGGCGCTCCCGGCGGACTCCCAGCTGTCGGGGAGGTCGACTCCGCAGATGACGAGAGCTACGGGTCGTGCCAGTCCCAGGTGCTCGCGCATCCACGCCAGGTTGTAGTCGCACACGGTCACGAGCCGGTCTGCCGTGCGCAGCTTGTGCTCCAGGTAGCGCTGCTTCGAGAAGATGTCCTTCGCGTGCAGGGTCACCGACCACGGGATGCCCGTCAGCAGGGACAGCAGGCGGGCCGCTGCGGCGCCCGACCACGCGAAGTGCGCGTGCAGGGCCGTGCTGCCGTGCCGGCGGACTGCTCCGACGACGAGCGGCAGCAGCCGCCACGGCACCTGCTCCGGCTTCGTACCCATCTCCCCCCGCATGCGCCGGACGTCGACGAGGAAGCGTGCGTAGCGGATCGGGTGCCGCGCGCCCAGGCCGAGGTGGCTCGCGACCAGAGCGACCCTGCCCGGGTGCAGGTCGCAGAGGTAGACGGTGGCGTCGTCGCGCTCGGCCCCCTCTTCGATCGACACGACCTGCACCCGCACGCCCCGGCGACGAAGCTCCGCGATCTCCCCCGTGACGAAGGTCTGTGACAGCTGGACGTGCTTGGTCAGGACGTAGGTGACGGCGCGGGTCATGCCGACCGCACTCTCTCCACGGCACGCGCCACGCGCACGTTGAAGGACCAGTCCAGGACACAGGCCAGCACGCCCCAGACCGGTCCTACGTCGTACCCCGCCCGCTGCGCCCGTCGCCACATCCCTCGGGTGAGCCGGCGCGAGGGGACGGGTCGGTCCTTCCAGCGCTCGGCCTGGCGAGGGATCCCGCTCACCAGGCGGTCCACCTTCACCCTCAGCTCGCGGAGGTCGCGGGCAGGGTGCGTGATCAGGGCCTTCGGCGTGTAGACCAGTCGCGCGCCCGACTGCGCCACGACCCTGCGACAGAACTCGGCGTCACCACCTGTGCGGAGGGTCGCGTCGAAGCGCGCCTCGACCAGCACGGCACCGCGGACGGCGAGGTTGCACGTCGCGGCGTAGCCGTCGCGGGCGACGTAGACGTCCTGGTTCAGGTGCCGGCAGGCGTCAACCCACTCTGCGGGCGTCGGCCGGTCCCGTCGGAAGGTGAACGTGACACCGCCTCCGGAGAGCTCCGCGTCGGCGAGAGCGGACAGGTGCTCGGGGATCCAGCTGTCCGTGGCGACGCAGTCGGCATCGGTGAACAGGACGACATCGGGCCGATCGGGCATCACGAGGTCGAGCGCCGCGTTGCGCGCCGCGTAGCTGCCGCCGTTCGTGGGCAGGACGACGACCTCTGCCCCGCCCTCCCTGGCCGTCTCGACCGTGGCGGGGTGACCGCCGTCGACGGCCACCACGACCCGTGGCCGTTCAGGGATCACCGCGAGAGAGGACAGCAGCGTCGCGAGCGAGCTCGTCTCGCGGAAGGCAGGTACGACGACGACGAGGCTCGTCATGCCGGCACCGCGGTCCTGGTGCGCTGGAGCAGACCGGCGACGACAGCAACGGCAAACCACCAGAGCTCGCCCTGCTGGGTCAGCAGCGCCACCGTCAGGCCGTCGAGGGCCACCGCCGCGACGGCGATCGCCCACGCCTGGCTCAGGACGTCGAACCCACGGCGGGCCGTTGCCGCGACGAGAAGGGCCACCACCCCGACGTAGGCGAGCAGTGCCAGCAGGCCGGCCGCCAGGTAGATGAGCGCGAACTGGCTGTCGATGCTCTTGAGCGACGTGCGGTTGCTGGTCGAGGCGTCCACGCCGGCCTGGCCCTGATCGAGATCTGCCTCCTTGCCCAGCAGCGAGAACTGCGCTGGGTCGAGGACGACGTCGAGGATCTTGAAGCGGTACTGGGCCGAGGCCGCCTCGCGCGAGTCCGCAGCGGAGCTGCTGTTGCGCAGGTCGGAGACCGTCGAGAGGACCGAGGTCGTGCTGCTCAGACCGAGGACGAGGACGAGCAGCACGGCGAGGCGCCGGACGTCGATCCTGGAGGCCCCCAGGACCAGCAGCAGCACCGCACCGCCTGCTGCAGCGACCATGGGACCGCGACTCAGCGTGCTGGTGAGCGCCACGCCGATGAGGCCGACCCCGGTGAGCCAGAACCACCGCTGGGCACCGGTCGCCGTGAGGTAGAGCCCGAGGGCCAGCACCACGGCGATGACGAGGAACAGCCCCAGCGCGATCGGATGGCCGAAGCTCGCCTCAGCCCGGACCGTCCCGAAGCGGTACTCCGACTTGGCCCACTGGCCTGCCTGGTAGGTGGGGCGGACGAAGGTGAAGAAGGGGTTCTGACCGGTCGCGTGCTCGCTGAGGGCGAAGACCGACAGCACCATGGCGACCGCGACCGTGGCGACGGCGGCCAGCCTCGCCCGGTCTGCGGACGAGACGAGCAACCGACCGACCAGGTACGGCAGGGCACTCGACAGCAGGGTGCCGGCTGCTGCACCGACGCCACGACCGAAGTTCAGGACGAGAGCGAGCGCCGGGAGCAGGAAGTAGGTGCCGACGACCCAGTCGAGCACGACGGGCCGGAGCGCGCGCTGCCCGCCGAGCGCCGCCGGCAGGGCCAGCAGGCACAGCGCCGCGACCGGGGTGAGCGCGAGCGAGCGGGTGACGTAGCGCCCGTCGTAGTAAGGGATCGCGGCCCCCGCGACCAGCAGCACGACCAGGGCGGCTCGCGGCCGCGATGCCGCTGCCCTGGCCAGGACGACCGCGACCAGGACGACGGACACGAGGACGGGCTGCACCTTGACCCGACCGCTGGCGATCAGCAGCACGAGCAGCGGCACCAGCACCGTCAGGGCCGGACCCAGCAGGCTCGGCCGGTGCGCGAGGCGCTCGCTGACGGACGCCATCAGGCGCTCGCCAGGTAGCGCGTCAGGAGCCGGTCGGCCACGGCCGGCCAGTCGCGGTGCGCGAGGTCCGCGGGAACGGCACGACGTCCGCCGGCAGCAGCGGCGAGCACCGCGGCCCGGGTCTCGGAGGGCGTCATCACCGTGACGACACCCGGTCGGCTGTCGAGCCCGGGGAGCGCGGTGGCGACCACGGGCAGGCCGGACGCCTCGTACTCGCTGAGCTTCATGGGGTCCATACTGCGCGTGAGCGCGTCGACGTGGTGCAGAACGAGCCCGACAGCGGCGCGGGCCAGCAGCGCGGGGACGGCCCGCTTCGGGACCACGCCGAGGCTGAGGAGCGGGCCGCTGGCGACCCTGTCGTGGAGCTCGGGCTGAACGGGACCCGCCAGCACGACGGGCATCGCGTCGGCCGCCGCCTCGACGAGGTCCAGGTCGACGCGGTCCGAGACGGAGCCCAGGTAGACCGCGAAGGGCGCCTCGGGGAGCACCGGCAGCGAGGCGGCCGGCGGGGTGGTGTGGGCGCCCAGGTGGACACCGTTCTGCTCCACGACCACCTTGAGACCGAAGTCGTCGCGGAGCCGCTCCGCCAGCGTCTCGGAGACCGCCGTGACCGCACCGACACGCCGCGCTGCCGCGTAGCCGGCCTCGATGCGGTGCGCGACGGGCTGAGCCGGCCCGAGGTGCCGCCAGTCGTCGACGGCGTCGAAGGCCGTCGGCCCCCTGGTCAGGTGCGCCAGGAGGGGGACCGCGAGGGGCGTCGCCGCCACGGCCAGCGGCTCGGACGTACCGAGAGCCCGCCGCACGACCCGACCGGTCGCCCGCCACAGCAGCGCGTCGACCGGCGAGGAAGCACGGCGCCCGGCCACGTGCAGGGACCACGAGTGCACCCCGTCGATCCAGGAGGGCTGCTCCGACAGGGAAGGGCGACCGAAGCGCGGGTAGTCGACGACGTCGAGGCGCCCGACCCGGGGATCGTCCCGCCAGGCCGCGACGACGGCCGCCCAGCGCGTGCCGATCGCCTCGAGGTCGGCGAAGCGGCTGCCCAGAACCACCACCACGTCCGTCACGCCGCACCTGCCAGGATGCGGCCATGGGCTTGGATCGGGTGGGTGTCGTGCTCGTGGCCTACGCGTCGGCCGCGACGCTTCCGGCGACGCTCGACGCCCTGCCGGCGGACGAGCTCGGCGCGGTCGTCGTGGTGGACAACGGCTCGCCCGACGACAGCGCCGAGGTGGCACGCGCCCACGGCGCCGCCGTCGTGCGACAGGACAACCTCGGCTTCGGCGCCGGCAACAACCGCGGGAACGCCGAGCTGCGCACCGAGCTGGTGCTGTTCCTCAACCCGGACGCCGTCCTGGCGCGCCCCGACCTGCTCGCGCTCGTCGCGCATTTGGATGCGCACCCGGCGTGCGCCCTCGTCGGCCCGCTGGTCCGGAGCGGCGGCGTCCCGACGTTCGCGGCGGGTCGGCTGGACTCGCTCGCCACGGAGGTCAGGCCGCTGCTTCCGGCGCCGCTGTCCGCTCTCGGACCGCGCCGCCGCTACCCGCCCTCGTACGCGCGCACCGGTCCGGTCGGCTACGTCGAGGGCGCGTGCTTCCTCGTGAGGCGCGAGGCCTTGGCGCGCGTCGGCGGCTTCGACGAGCGCTACTTCCTCTACTTCGAGGAGCTCGACCTGGCACGACGGCTGGCGGAGGCGGGCCTCGAGGTGCACCTGTGCGCCGACGCCGTCGTGGAGCACGCCATGGGCGCCTCGACCGCGCAGGTCGAGCACGGCGGCAGCTCCCATCTGGTGGCGAGCCACGTGACCTACCTCCGGCGCTGGCACGGTGACCGGCGGGCCCGGGTCTGGCTGACCTGCGCCCGCGCCTCGTGGGCGCTGCGCGCCCGCACCGGTCGGCTCGACCCGGCGCGCGCGGCAGCGCTTCGTGCGGCTGGCGAGTCGGCCCTGCGCGCCTGACCTGACAGGATGGTCGGCATGGGTTGGCTGCTCGTGACCCCCGCGCGTGACGAGGCCGACCGCATCGGCCGACTCGCCGGCTCGCTGGCGCGTCAGCGTGCTGGCGACATCACGGCGTGGGTCGTCGTCGACGACGGCAGCTCCGACGGGACGGCGGCTCTCGTCCGCGGGCTGGACCTGCCCTTTCCCGTGCACGTCCTCGACCACGTCAACGAGGGCGGCCTGCTGCTCGCCTCGGAGTTCAAGGCGTTCCTGCACGGTGCTGAGCACGGCGTGAAGGAGCACCCCGACGTCGACCGGGTCATGAAGTGCGACGCCGACATCGTCCTGGCCGACGACTACACCGAGCGCTGCCAGGCGGCCGCCGGCAGTGGCCTGCTCGCCGGCCTCGTGGTCGGGGAGCGGGAGCGGACGACGTTCACCCGGGGACCGCTCAAGTGCTACAGCCGGGCGGCGTACGAGGTGATCCGGGAGCTGCCCGCGGCGCTGGGTTGGGACGTGCTGGACGAGGTGGCCGTCCGCCGGGCCGGGATGACCGTGCAGACCGTGCCGGAAGCGCACGCGGACGTCAGCCGGCGCACCGGGTCCTCCGAAGGGTCGGCAGAGGGCCGACGGCGTGGGGGCATCGTCTCGCGCTGGTGCGGGTACGACCCGGTCTACTTCGCCCTGCGGTGCCTGCGCTACCTGGCCCGACCCCCGTACGGGACGGGGGCGCTGGCCATGGCGCGAGCCTGGGCCACGGCCGGTCCAGGACCCTTCGACCCGGAGCTCAAGCGCCTGCTGCGCGCCGAGCAGCGCCGCCGGCTGCTGACGCTGCTGCGCTCCCCCGTGAAGCAGCTGCGACGGCTCTGGGGTCATGCCGCACCCCCCAGCACGACGTCGCGGTAGGACGCCGGGTCCAGGTGCATGCCACCGTGCACCATGGCCAGCACCATGCCCGGGTCAGCGGCTGCGGCCCGGACGCGATCGCGGACCACAGCAGGGTCGGTGTCGAAGACGTGCACGGACCAGCGCTTGTCGACGGGCACGACGGTCGCCAGGCCGTCGAGGTAGCGCGCGAAGTAACCGTACGTCGGGTACTCCGTGGCCCCGGCGTCGAGAAAGCTCTCGACCCAGGGACGTGCGTGGGTCGCCTCGAGGTGCGCGTGCAGCCGTCGTGCGACCTCGCCCGACACCGGCACCGGCCAGGCGACGTAGCTCAGGTCCGGATCCACCTCCCCGGCCCCGACGAAGCGCGCGCTGACGGCGTGGAAGTCGCGCACGGACCTGCCGATGCCGAGCCCGACGTGCTCCTGCAGGTGCAGTCTGCCGTCCGCGCTGTGCAGGTCGCTCTCGGACAGCGGGCGGAGGAACACGGCATCGGCGTCCAGGCACAGCCACTCGTCGAGACCGAGACGCTCGCCGACGGCCAGCTTGACGACCTGCTGCGTCCACCAGCCACCGACGCCGCCACCCAGCGCGGCCGGGACGGCGCGGCGCCAGCGCTGCCGACCGCGCTGCCGGCGCCGGTCGAGCTCCGTGCCGAGCACCGTGCTGGAGGGGACCACGTCGAGGCTGGGACCGGCCAGCGGCTGGAACGCGCTCACGTCCTCGTCGTGCACCACGGCCACGTGGTGGAAGGGCAGCCCCAGGTGCTCGACCGTCTCGCGAAGCAGGGCGAACCGCGCCAGGTCGCCGAGGTGGCACGGCGTGAGGAGCACCGTCACTCCGCGGCCCTCTGCGCGAGCAGGTCCTCGAGCGCTGCGAGCAGCTCGACGCCGGCCCCCAGCCAGGTGCGGGGGAGATCGGCGTCACGGAGGGCCTGCTCGCGCCGGTGCCGGTCGGGGACGTCGGCGAGCATCCGACGGGCTCCCGCGCCCAGGTCCCCGTAGAGGCACGCGTCCCGGGCAGGTCCGGGCACGGAGCGGACCCCGTAGTCGGTGGTGACGACGACCCGACCGCGGGACACGGCTTCGGCGACCTTGAGCTGCGTGCCGCCGCCCTTCGTGGCGGGCGCGACGACGACGGCAGCCCCCTCGTAGACCGGGGTGAGGTCGTCGACGAAGCCGCAACCGCCCGGGAACGACTCGGAGCCTCGTCCGACGAGCACGAGCGGCAGGTCCAGGCCCAGCAGCTGCTCCGCAGACGCGCGGTTGGGGCCGTACTCCCAGTCCGCGACGGCCAGGACGTAGCCGTCGGCGGGTGACGGGGGCGAGACCGGCACCTCGGCGGCGTTCGGCATCGTCACCACCCGGCCGGCTCCCCAGTCGCGCAGCTGGTCCGCATCCGCCTGGTCGACCGCGACGCAGAGCGTCGCCCGTCGTGCGACGAGCGGCTCCCACCGACCGGCCTTCGCGCTCTCGAGCCGCCCCACCAGGCTGCCCAGGGACGCCTGCCGGGCCACCTCGAGGTTCGGGAAGTCGACCACGAGCGCACCGCGCACGGGATCGAGCTCGGGGACGAGGAAGGAGTGGGAGACGAGCAGCACCTCATCAGATCGTGCGGAGACCTGTGCCACTGCCGCCGGGCCGAGCAGGCCGCGCCCCAGGCGGGGTCGCCCTCCCACCAGGGCCGCCGCCTTCGACCGGGTGCAGGCCGGCAGAGCCACAGCCGGCGCGGCGACGTCGACCTTGCGGTGAGCGTTCACGGCCACCAGGACGTCGGTGCTCCCCAGCTGCGAGAGGACGGCGTGCAGGCCGACCAGACGCGCGCGGCCCCCGTTCCGGACCGGCCACGGGGCGTCATGGGTCAGCAGAGCGAGCATCGCGCGCGGCGCAGCGGGGCTAGAGCCGGTGGACACTCGCTGAACGTTCGGTGACGGCAGCCCGCGTGTCCAGCACGAGCTTGGCGTGGGAGGTGACCGTCTCGAGGTCGATGTCCTTGTGCGGCGTCAGCAGGACCACGGCGTCGACCAGCTGCAGCAGCTCCGGCGTCAGCTCCTGGCTGCGCAGGATCTCCGTCTCCAACCGCAGCTCCGGGACGAAGCTGTCGGGGTAGAGCACGGTCGCGCCCTTGTGACGCAGCTTGTGCATGACCTCGACCGCGGGTGACTCGCGGCAGTCCGAGATGCCCGGCTTGTAGGCCGCGCCGAGGCAGAGCACCCGCGAACGGCTCAGCGCGATGCCGGCGTCGTTGAGCAGGTCCGCGAGCCGGGAGACGGTGTAGGTCGGCATCTGGTCGTTGATCTCCTGGGCCAGCTCGACGAAGCGGAAGCTGAAGCCGAGCTTCTTCACGCGCCACGAGAGGTAGGAGGGGTCCACCGGGATGCAGTGGCCACCCACGCCGGGGCCCGGGTAGAACGGCATGAACCCGAAGGGCTTCGTGGCCGCTGCGTCGATGACGTCGAACAGGTCGATGTCGAGCTGGCGGCAGAACACGGCCATCTCGTTGACGAGCGCGATGTTGACGTGGCGGAAGGTGTTCTCGAGCAGCTTGGCCATCTCGGCCTCGCGCGGGCTGTGAACCGTGACCACGCGGTCGCACACCTGCTCGTAGAAGGCAACGGCAGCCTTGGCCGCCGACGGGGTCATCCCCCCGACCACCTTCGGCGTGTTCTTGATGCCGTAGGTCGGGTTGCCGGGATCGATGCGCTCGGGCGAGTACGCGAGGTGGAAGTCCTCTGCTGTCAGCCCTGAACCGGCGATGAGGAGCGGCAGGACCACCTCCTCGGTCGTTCCCGGGTAGGTCGTCGACTCCAGGATCACCATGTCGCCGGCGGCGAGGACCTCGGCGACCGCTCGGGACGCGCCCTCGACTGCCGTGAGGTCGGGCATGCCGTCCCGCAGCGGGGTGGGGACGCAGATGACGTACGTCGTCGCCTCGGCCACGTCCTCGAGCACGGACGTGACCCTCAGCCCCTTGGCGAGCAGGCCGCCGAGCTCCGCGTCGCTCACGTCCTCGATGCCCGAGCGCCCGCCGTTGAGCGCCTCGGCGCGACGTGCGTCGACGTCGTAGCCGACGACTGGCTGCCCGGCGCTCACGAGGGCTGCCGCGAGCGGAAGTCCGACGTACCCGAGGCCGACCACGCAGGCCGGGGCGGTCATGCGCTGACTCGGGCTTCGTTCTCGACGGCGGCGATCTCGTGCTGCGACGGCACGAGGTGACGCGGGGCGTCGTGCAGCATGGCCGCTTGAGCCCGGGCGGGGTCGAGAGCGACCGGCAGCACCGGGATGCCGGGACGCTCCGCCGCGAGCGGCGGCTGCACCGTGGTGAGCACGGCCGCGATGCGGTCAGCGGCGAGGCCGTCCCAGCCCTCGGGACGCCGCGGCGAGCGGGTGCCCTCCTCGACGGCGCGGTAGGCCGCGAGGATCGTCTCGGGGTCGGTGCCGACCACGGTGTTGGTGCCCTCGGTGACGGTGATCGGCCGTTCGGTCGACTCCCGCAGCGTGAGGCACGGGACGCCGAGCACCGTCGTCTCCTCCTGGACGCCACCGCTGTCCGTGAGGACGACGTGCGCGGTGTCCTGCAGGCGGATGCAGTCGAGGTAGCCGAGGGGCGGCGCCAGCACGATGCCGGGCGAGGCCTCCAGCGACTCGAGCAGTCCGAACTCCGCGAGCCGCAAGCGGGTTCGGGGGTGCACGGGGAACACCACGGGGCGCTCCGTGGCGATCTTCAGGGCGACGCCGACGAGGTCGGCGAGCACGGGCATCACATCGACGTTCGAGGGCCGGTGCAGCGTCAGGAGGGCGTGGCCGCCTCCGGGCACCCCGAGCCGCTCGAGCACCGACGACTGCTCGGCGCGACGCCGGTTGTGCAGCAGCGAGTCGACCATCACGTTGCCCACGCGCCACACGCGCGGACCGGTGATGCCTTCCTTCTCCAGGTTCTCGTCGGCGTCGACGCTCGGGGTGAGCAGCCAGTCCGACAGGTGGTCGACCGCGATGCGGTTGACCTCCTCGGGCATGGCCCGGTCCCGGGACCGCAGCCCCGACTCGACGTGCGCCACGGGGATGCCGGCCTTGGCGGCGACCAGGGCACAGGCCAGGGTCGAGTTCACGTCGCCGCAGACGACGACCGCACTCGGGTTCAGATCTGCCAGCAGCGGCTCGAAGGCCATCATGACGTTGGCCGTCTGGACCGCGTGGCTGCCGCCCCCGCAGTGCAGGTGGTGATCGGGCTTGCGCAGGTCGAGCTCGCGGAAGAACGCGTCCGACATGGCCTCGTCGTGGTGCTGGCCGGTGTGGACGAGGACGACCTCTGCCCCACGCCGCTCGAGGGCGCGCAGGACGGGCGCGACCTTCATGAAGTTGGGTCGCGCGGCGGCGACCAGGACGATCCGCATCAGTGGGGGGCCTTCTGCGAGTGGGAGCGAGCCTGGGGTCGGAAGCTGCGCAGGGTCAACAGGACAAACGCGCTGTTGCCGAAGAGGTAACGCTTGAACATGCGCCGGGGCTCCTGCAGCAGCCGGTAGGACCACTCGAGGCCGGTCCGCTGCATCCAGCGAGGAGCCCGCTTCGTGATCCCGGCGTAGACGTCGAAGGACCCGCCGACGCCCATCCGGAACGGCACCCCGAGGGCCACCCCGTACTCGCCGAGGAACAGCTCCTTGCGCGGGCTCGGGATGGCGAGGAAGAGCAGGTCGGCACGTGCGGCCGCCACCTCCGCGACGACGTCGGCCTCTTCGGCATCCGTCCAGTAGCCGCTGCGGGCGCCGACGACCTGGAGGCCAGGGTGCTCCCGCTCGGCGCGCTCGCGCACGGCGTCCACGACGTCCTGGCGCGCCCCGAGCAGGAACACGCGGTGACCGTGGACGGCGGCCTCGGCCAGCAGGCGCGTGAACAGGTCGACCCCGGCGACCCGCTCCGGGACCGGCGCGCGCAGGACCTTGGAGGCCCAGACGACCGCCTGCCCGTCGACGTTCACGAGGTCGCAGGCGCTGATGGCGGCGGCGAGCTCGGGGCTCCGGTCGAGCTCGACGACCTTGGCAGCGTTCAGGCAGACGTGCTGGTGCGGGAGCCCGCACCGGATGAACCGGTGCACGGCGCCGATCGTCTGGTCCATCGTCATGGGGTCGACCGCGACGCCGAACAGGCGCACGCGCGGGACCAGCGGGAGGACAGCGGGACAGTCGCGGTGGTGCTGCGAGGAGACGTGCGCGGCGGCGGAGGCCGCGATGGGCTGGACGCTCATGACTCTCCCCTTGGCGACGGCACGAGTTGGGGGCGGCGGGCAAGACCGGGGGCTGTGCCGTACAGATGTGACAACGACTCAGGTCTTCATTCCTCGCGCGTCCCACTACTCCTGCCGGGAAGTGCCATCAATGTCCGGTTCGGACAAAAATGTGTTCAGCTGAGCGTGGACCCGCATGCGGAACGGCGACTGTTCTGTTGCTACCTGCAACGAGGAACGCCGACCGGGGTGACGGGTGCCCAGGGGCCGAACGGAGCAGTGGCCCCCAGGACAGGGGTCAGCCGATCAGGCTGGGGTGCTCCCGGAAGTACGCGATGGTGCGGGACAGCCCGTCCTCGAACCCGACCTGCGGCTCCCAGCCGAGCTCGCGCTTGGCGAGGGAGATGTCGGGCTGACGGATGCTCGGGTCGTCCACGGGCCGCTCGATGAAGACGATCTCGCTGTCGGACCCGGTCAGCCGCTTGATCGTCTCGGCCAGGTGGAGCACCGACACCTCGTGCGGGTTGCCGATGTTGACCGGTCCCGGCAGGTCCGAGCGCAGCAGCCGCAGGATGCCCTCGACCAGGTCGTCGACGTAGATGATCGACCGGGTCTGCGACCCGTCGCCCGCGACGGTGATCGGCTTGCCGGTGAGGGCCTGCGACGTGAACGCGGGGATGGCTCGCCCGTCGTTCGGCCGCATGCGGGGGCCGTGGGTGTTGAAGATGCGCAGGATCGCGGTGTCCACGTCGTGGGTGCGCCGATAGGCCATGGTCAGCGCCTCGGCGTGCCGCTTCGCCTCGTCGTAGACCCCGCGAGGCCCGACCGGGTTCACGTGCCCCCAGTACGTCTCGGGCTGCGGGTGCACCTGCGGGTCGCCGTAGGTCTCCGACGTCGAGGCCAGCAGGAACCGGGCGCCCTTCTCCTTGGCCAGGCCGAGGGCGTGCAGCGTCCCGGTGGACCCGACCTTCATCGTCTCGATCGGCAGCTGGAGGTAGTCGATGGGCGACGCGGGTGAGGCGAAGTGCATCACCTGGTCCACGGGCCCCGGCACGTGCACGTAGTCTGAGACGTCCGCCTTCACGCGGCGGAACGCGTCGTGCTCCAGCAGGTGCGCCACGTTGGCCGGCGTCCCCGTGAGGAAGTTGTCGAGCGCGAGCACCTCGTGCCCGTCGGCCAGCAGTCGCTCGCACAGGTGGGACCCCAGGAAACCGGCCCCGCCGGTGACGACTGTGCGCATTCAGGCGACTCTAGGTGGACAGCGGCGATGATGAGGCCGTGTTCGCCGAGCTCGCTGCCTACCTGGGGATGGCGATGCTGCTGCTCGTCTCCGGTTACGCGGCGGACCAGGTACGCCGAGGCGGGCTGGACCTGGCGATGAGCGCGGGCCTCGTCACGAACCTGCTGGGCGTCGCGGTGCTGTGGCTGCGGACGGACAAGCCGATCGAGGGAGCGACGCTGCTGACCCTCGCCACGCGGCACGGGCTGACCGTCGCGGACCTGCTCGTCGCGGTCCCCCTGCTGATGGCCCTCGCCGTGGCTCAGTCAGTGCGGGTCTCGGCCCGCGAGAAGCGCAGGTAGGAGCGCGAGGGGGTCGGGCCGCGCTGGTCCTGGTAGCGGCTCCCGTAGATCGAGGAGCCGTAGGGGTGCTCGCTCGGCGTGGAGAGCTGCAGCACGCAGATCTGGCCGATCTTCATGCCCGGGTAGAGCTTGATCGGCAGGTTCGCGACGTTGCTCAGCTCGAGCGTCACGTGCCCGCTGAAGCCGGGGTCGATGAACCCCGCCGTGGAGTGTGTGAGCAGCCCGAGGCGGCCGAGGCTCGACTTGCCCTCCAGTCTCGAGGCGAGCTTCTCCGACAGCGAGATGACCTCGAGCGTGGAGCCCAGGACGAACTCCCCCGGGTGCAGGATGAACGGCTCGTCGCCCTCCGGCTCGACCGGCACCGTCAGGTCGTCCTGCTGCTCGCTCGGATCGATGTGCGTGTAGCGGTGGTTCGCGAACACGCGGAAGAACCGGTCGAGCCGCACATCGATGCTGCTCGGCTGGATCATCGCCTCGTCGTAGGGCGTCAGCCCGAGGTCACCTGACTCGATGGCGGCCCTGAGGTCGCGGTCGGAGAGCAGCACGCGCGACAGGCTAGCCCCAGACGTGCGGGAGCCCGCGTCCGTCTATGCTCTGACGGTCGTCCTGACGACGATGCGGGCGTAGTTCAATGGTAGAACATCAGCTTCCCAAGCTGACAGTGCGGGTTCGATTCCCGTCGCCCGCTCCACGCGCCCACGCAAGAGCCGCCGCCCCATCGGGGTCGGCGGCTCTCGTCGTACCGGGCTAGGAGACCGGCGGGTCGTCGCAGCTGCGGACGTTGTCGATGTGCAGGAAGCGGTTCATCGAGTGGCAGTCGGTCGGGTCCGGCAGCTCGGGGATGAGGGACTGGGCCTGCACCTGGGTGGTCGGCTCGATCGGGAGGAAGTAGCAGACCTCGTAGCTGTCGAAGCCGGCGACGTGCGGCGTGTAGCAGTGCCGTTCGGCGGCGGCCGAGCCGGTAGCGGTGGTGAGGAGGGGGAGGGTCACGGCTGCAGGGATGGCGGCAGCCGCGAGCAAGGCGAGCTTGCGCACGTGGGTGCTCCTGTCTGGGTGGTGCGGCGGGATCTCCGCCTGTCACGTCAACGTCAGTCGGCGCCGGACCTCGCGCCCGAGACCGAACGGGAACGCACCCCTGGCGCGACGGTGGCCCGTCCTCCCACCCAGCAGGGAGGACGGGCCACCGGGCCAAGCCGACGGGGTCTCGGACCCAGCTCGTCAACCCCGTCTCGCCCTGAACAACGGGCACCTCCGGAAAACCTCGCGCGATCTGCGCAGAAGTTTCAGGAAAAAATCGTCAGGAGCGCCGCGTGAGGCGCAGCAGCGTGCCGACACCGGCCAGGACGAGCACCGCACCCGCAGCCAGGAGCGCCGCGATCCAGGCGTCGCGGGCCTTCGGGGCGGTCTTGACGACGCCGTCCTGCGGACCGACGACGACGGCGGCGAGCCGATCGCCGGCCGAGGCCTGGTTGACCGTCTCCTGCAGGTTCACGAGCTCCACGAACGCGTCGCCCGCACCGGTCGCGAGCGCGCGGGCCTCGCCCGACGTCTTGGCGAGCACGGAGAGCGTGATCTGGCGGGGCGCGCGCTGGACCGCCTGCACGTCGCCCTGGACGGCAGCGGGCGCCACGCCCGCGCGCTGCTCCGAGGTGAGCGTGAAGGCGTGGTCGGAGGCCGCGGCGACGTAGGTCGTGACGCCCTGGCTCAAGGTGTCCTCGATGGGCAGCGCCGGATCGGGCCCGGCGTCGAGGCGGACCACCGTCGAGGCCTTGAACGTGCTGTCGCGGTGCTCGACGAACGCGGCGGCGCCCATGCCCGCAGCGGCGGCCAGCAGCAGCACGGCCAGCAGCACCAGGAAGCGCACCAGGCCGTCGCTCTCGCGCGGGGCGGGCGTCGCAACGGGTTCCGCCGCGAGCGAGGCCGGTGCGGCGGGGACGGGAACAACGACAGCGGAGCGCGCGGCGGACGGCGCCTGCGACACCGGCCAGGGACCGGGCGTGGCCGATCCGCCGAGGTCGGAGACGGGGACCTTCTTCACGGCCTTCGCCGGAGCCCGCTTCGCCGGGATCCTCGTGGCGGGGACCCGGGTCGCGGGCGCCCGCTTGGCGGAGGCCTTCGCCGTGGCAGCGGCCGCAGGAGCAGAGGTGGCCTCCGGCTCGACCGGGAGCCCCGGGACACGCGGCGCCCGGCGCGGGGGGGTCTTGCGAGGAGCGGCGCCGCG
>JAODNF010000427.1 GCA_025464915.1 Frankiales bacterium
CATCGAGATGGCGCGGATGAGGTTGTCGCCGATGTGCTGCGCGACCTCCAGCGTGAGGGTGAAGGTCTCACCGCCCATGGTGCGCTCGACCTCGAGCGCGTTGTAGATCTCCGGCATCTCGTCGGGAGCGAACTCCACGTCGACGACCGGACCGATGACGCGGGCGACGCGGCCGGTGCCGCCTGCCTTCGCGACCGTCGTGGTCTCGTCGGTGATGGTCATGGTCACTCACTCCCTGCCGAGGCGAGCGCGCTAGCGCCGCCCACGATCTCGCTGATCTCTTGGGTGATCTCGGCCTGTCGGGCCGCGTTCGCCGCTCGGGTGAGCGACTTGATGAGGTCTTCTGCGTTGTCCGTCGCGGCCTTCATGGCCCGGCGGCGGGCCGCCGACTCCGAGGCCGCGGAGGCCAGGAGCGCCGCGAACACGCGGGTCTCGACGTAGCGCGGGAGGAGGGCGTCGAGCAGCGCCTCCGGACCGGGCTCGAACTCGTACAGCGGCAGCGGGCCGTCGACCGGCGCCTCGTCCGTCTCCTCGACGACGAGGGGCAGCACGCGCACGGCGACCGGCGCCTGCGTCAGGGCGGAGACGAACTCGGTGAAGACGATGTGGATCTCGTCGACCCCGCCGTCCTCGGTGGCCCGGACGAACGCCTCGATGAGGGTGTCCGCGACCTCCTTGGCGTCGGCGTACTGAGGCTTCTCGGAGAAGCCGGACCAGCTCTGCTCGAACGCGCGACCCCGGAAGCGGAAGAACGCCGCCGACTTGCGCCCGACCAGGTAGTAGACCGGCTCCTTGCCCTCGGAGCGCACCAGCCCGCCGAGGGACTCGGCCGCCTTGATGGCGTTGGAGCTGTAGCCGCCCGCCAGTCCGCGGTCGCTGGTGATGAGCAGGATGGCCGCCCGCGAGGGGTTGTCCTTCTCGTTCACGAGCGGGTGGTCGATGGTCGACTGCGACGCGAGCGCCGAGAGCACGCGCGTGATCTCCCGCTCGTAGGGACGGGCAGCCCTCACGTCCGCCTGCGCCTTGGCGATGCGGGACGCGGCGATGAGCTCCATCGCCTTCGTGATCTTCTTCGTCGACTGCATCGCCTTGATGCGGCGGCGGTAGACGCTGAGCTGCGCACCCATCAGGCGGCCGGGGTGCCCGGGTTGTTCGCGGCGCCGTCCGACGGGGCGGGCTTGTGGGCCGTGATCTTCTCCTGGCCCTCGGCGCCCTTGGCCATCGGGTCGACAGCAGCTTCGGTGCCGAGCGGCTTGCCCTCGCTCGTCTGGAACTGCTTGCTGAAGGTGTCGATGGCGGCCTTGAGCTGGTCGATCGTGCCGTCCTCGAGCTTGCCGGTCTGCACGATGGCGTCGTAGATGCCCTGGTGGCTGCGACCGACGTAGTCGAGGAACTCGGTCTCGAAGCGGCGCACGTCGCCGACCGGGACCGCGTCGACGTAGCCGTTGGTGCCGGCCCAGATCGACACGACCTGGCGCTCGACCGAGTACGGCGAGTACTGCCCCTGCTTGAGCAGCTCGACCAGCCGCTGACCGCGGTCCAGCTGGGCCTTGGAAGCCTTGTCCAGGTCGGAGGCGAAGGCCGCGAAGGCCTCCAGCTCGCGGTACTGGGCCAGGTCGAGGCGCAGTCGGCCGGACACCGACTTCATGGCCTTGATCTGCGCGTTGCCGCCGACACGCGACACCGAGATGCCGACGTTGATGGCGGGGCGCACACCGGAGTTGAACAGGTCGGACTGCAGGAAGATCTGGCCGTCGGTGATCGAGATGACGTTGGTCGGGATGAAGGCCGAGACGTCGTTGCCCTTCGTCTCGACGATCGGCAGACCCGTCATCGAGCCGCCACCGAGCTCGTTCGACAGCTTCGCGCAGCGCTCGAGCAGGCGGCTGTGCAGGTAGAAGACGTCACCCGGGTAGGCCTCGCGGCCCGGCGGGCGTCGCAGCAGCAGCGAGATGGCGCGGTAGGCGTCGGCCTGCTTGCTCAGGTCGTCGAAGACGATGAGCACGTGCTGGCCCTGGTACATCCAGTGCTGACCGATGGCCGAGCCGGTGTAGGGCGCGAGGTACTTGAGGCCGGCCGGCTGCGACGCCGGGGCCGCGACGACCGTCGTGTACTCGAGCGCGCCAGTCTCCTCCAGGCGCGCGACGAGCTCGGCGATCGTCGAGCCCTTCTGCCCGATGGCGACGTAGATGCACTTGACCTGCTTCTTCGGGTCGCCGCTCTTCCAGTTGTCGCGCTGGTTGATGATGGCGTCGAGAGCGACCGCGGTCTTACCGGTCTGGCGGTCACCGATGATCAGCTGGCGCTGCCCGCGGCCGACCGGGGTCATCGCGTCGATGGACTTGATGCCGGTCTGCAGCGGCTCCGTGACCGGCTGGCGCTGGACGACGGTCGGCGCCTGCAGCTCGAGGATGCGGCGACCCTCGGCGACGATCTCCCCCTTGCCGTCGAGCGGGTTGCCGAGCGGGTCGACGACGCGACCGAGGAAGCCGTCACCGACCGGTGCCGAGAGGACCTCGCCGGTGCGGCGGACCTCCTGGCCCTCCTCGATGTGCTGCGCGTCGCCGAGGATGACGCAGCCGATCTCGCGCTCGTCGAGGTTGAGCGCCAGGCCGAGCAGGCCGCCCTCGAACTCGAGCAGCTCGTTGGTCATCGTCTGCTGGAGGCCCTCGACGCGCGCGATGCCGTCGCCGGTCTCGATGACCCGTCCGACCTCCTCGCGGGTGGTCTCGGGGGTGTACGACGAGACGTAGCGCTCGATCGCGTCGCGGATCTCCTCCGGCCGGATGCTGAGCTCGGTCATCTTGTGTCCTCTTCCTCGGGGTGTTCTTAGCTCAGGGACCGGCGGGCCTGGGCCAGCCGGTGGCGGGTGGATCCGTCGATGACCTCGTCGCCGACCTTGACGAGGACACCTCCGACCACCTTGGGGTCGACCTCGACCTGCAGCTGGACCTCGCGGCCGAGCTGGCTGGTGAGGGTGGCGGCGAGCCGCGAGCGCTGCGCGTCGTCGAGCGGGGCCGCGGAGGTCACCGTCGCGAGGGTGCGTGAGCGCACGTCGGCCGCGAGGCCGCTGAACTGCTCGAGGGCGTCCTCGATCGTCCGGCCGCGGGGGGCGAGCACCGCCTGCGCGATCACGCGGCGCGTGGTGCCGTCGGCCTTGCCGTCGAGCAGCCCGTCGAGGAGCGCGGTCTTGCGCTCCGCGTCGAGCCCGCGGTCGGTCAGGACCGCGCGCAGCTCGGGTGAGCCGGCCAGGGCGCGCTCGAAGCGGAACAGCTCCGCCTCGACGGTGTCGAGCCTGCCCTCGCCGTCGGCCTCGAGGAGCAGGGCGGTGACGCCCAGCACCTCGACGGCGTCCACGAGGTCTCGCGAACTGCTCCAGCGCTGCGCCACGGCGGCCTTCACCAGGCGCAGGGCACCGGCGTCGAGCTGGCTGCCGAGCAGCGAGTCGAGCAGCGCGTCCTTGGCCTGCGCGTCCGTCGTGGGGTCGCCGAGCGTGCGACGGAGCTGGGTCTCCCGGTCGAGCAGGCGCACGACCGACAGCAGCCCCTCGCCCGCCGCAGCCAGGTCCAGGTCACCGCGCGTGGCGGCGAGCTGCTCCCGGGCGACGGCGAGCGCGTCGCGGCTTGCTCCCTGCATCAGGAACCCGCGCTCTGCTGCTGCTCGAGGTCGGCGAGGAAGCGGTCGACGACGCGGCGCTGCCGCTCCTCGTCCGCCAGCGACTCACCGACGACACGCTCGGCGAGCTCGACCGCGAGGCGGCCGATCTCCGAACGGAGCTGCACGACG
>JAODNF010000428.1 GCA_025464915.1 Frankiales bacterium
CGGCTGCCCGGTGCAGGGCGCGCTGCCAGGCCTCCTGCACCACCTCGTAGGCCTGTCGCAGCCCGTCCGGGTCCTGCGCGAGCCTGCTCTCGTGACCCGGGAACTGCCGGGCCAGCTCGGCCCGCACGAACGGCACCACGTCGATGCCGTTCACGAGCAGCGTGCTGCCCTCGCCGAGCAGCCACGGAGCGTCCAGGTCGGCGCCCTCGAGGATCACGCCACGCATCACGGCGCCCGACAGGTCGCAGCGGTCGAAGCGGGCACCCCGGAGGTCCTGGTCGCTGAAGGTCTCAGGCATGGCCCGATCCTCACACGGCTAGCGTCAGCTCCGTGTCGAGGAGGACCAGCGTCGGGACGCCCGCCACCGTCGCGCTGACGAAGGCCGGCATCTCCTTCGCCGTGCACACCTACGACCAGAAGGCGCTCGCGTCAGCGGTCGGCGGCAGGAAGGCGGCCATGGCCGACCCGTCGCGAGCAGAGCGCACGACCGGGTACGTCGTAGGCGGCATCTCCCCGCTCGGGCAGAAGGAGCCGCTGCGCACCGTCGTCGACGAGACGGCGCTGCTTTTCGAGACGGTCTACGTCTCCGCCGGCCGGCGCGGCGCCGACCTGTCGCTGATGCCCGGGGACCTGCTTGCAGCCACGAACGGCACGACGGCGCCCATCGGGTCGAGTTGATCTACAACCGGGGCAGGACCTCGGTCTCGATGAGGCGCAGCGACCTCCACGCCTCCTCGACCGGCAGGCCGCCCATGAGCGGGTGCAGCGAGATGAAGCCGTCGCCCTCGGCGACCAGCTGCTCGGGCGTCAGCACCCTGTACTGGCCGGAGGCACGGACGTCGTCGACCGAGGAGTAACGGACCCACCCGGTGTCCTGGCCAGCCTCGACCGCCCAGCCGCCGTAGGAGTGCGACTCGTGCATCGCCGCGGGCCCGACCACCTGCCAGGCGGCGTCGACGTCGGTCGCGACGTGCAGGAAGCCGGTGCCGCCTGAGTAGAGCTCGCCTGGGTCACGGAGACCGGCCTCGGCGCGCGCGGCACGGAAGTGGTCCCAGCCGGCCTGGCCGGACGGCATGAACCGCAGCCCGTACCTCACCGCGCGGTCTGCGGCCGGACGGGAGTTGCCGCCCACCATCAGCAGCCGCCTCGGTTCGGTCGAGGGCCGCGGCGTGACGGTGACGGTCCGCCCGTCGTACTCGAAGGGCTCGCCGGTCCAGGCGCTGAAGCAGGTCTCGATGGCGACGTCGAGCAGCCGCCCCCGCTGGCGCTTGTCCTTGCCGAACATGGCGAACTCGGCGGGGACGTAGCCGTTGCCCATCACGACCGAGGCGCGGCCGCCAGCGATGTGGTCCAGCACCGCGATGTCCTCGGCGAGCTTGATCGGGTCGTAGAGCGGCGCGGGCACCACGGAGACGCTGATCGCGACGTTGCGGGTGCGCGCGGCGATCGCCGCCGACAGCATCAGGGCCGACGGGTTGTAGCCGTCCGGGCTGCCGTGGTGCTCGCTGACGACGAGGACGGCGAAGCCGTGCTCGTCCGCCCACTGGGCCATGTCGAGAGCCGCGGCGTACCTCTCGCCGGTCCCGGCGCCGGACGGGTTGCGCAGGTCGAACCTCATGCCCCAGACAGCCACGCGAGCAGTCTGGTCCTTTCGGACCATCTTCGGGCGTAACAGCCCAGTCCTGCGCGTCGCCTGCCGATGCTGGAGGCATGGCGCGACGGACCGTGCAGCACCTCGAGGACCATCCGAACCTCTCCGAGATCCTGGGCGTCCTCGCCCAGCTCGCCCACGTCGGGGACCACGACCTGCCCGTCCTGGCGGACGCCTGGACCAACAGCGGGATGATCGCCGCCGCCCGGGACCGGGCGCTCAGCACGGACAGCCCCCTGGTGCTCGAGGTCCTGGCCGCGTTCGAGGCGGTCGCCGACCTGTTCTCGGACGACGTGACCGGCGAGGCCGCCTACGTCACGGTCGACCCGACGACCACGATCACGGCCCTCAAGGCGGTCCGCGACGCGATCGCTGCGGCATATGCCAAGCCGGTCCTGAGCAAGGCCGAGCACACCGCGCTGATGGCTCCGTGGCGAACCGTGTTCCCGGTCGGCCGCACCGAGGAGCCCGACCTCGGGCCCAAGGGCGACGAGGTGCGGGCCGTGCTGGCCGCGCTCCCCCAGCTCGCGGCGCGCTGCCACGACGTCGAGGGGCGCGCCCAGTTCGACGCGCTCGTCGAGCTCTCCTACGTCGACGAGTCCGACCGGGCCGGCGCCCGGGACTCGGCGTTCCAGGCCGCCGTGCTCACCAGCCGCCGCCGCGTCTGGGCCCTGATCGAGCGGTCGGGCGCGGAGGGGCTCTCCCGGCCCTGCTACGCGTGCGGCGGTCACGGCGAGGACACCGACCTGCGCCGCGTCCTGGAGCTCGTCTCGAGCGCCGCGTGCGCGCTGCTCGTCGCCGACGCGGTGCCGGACGCACAGCTCGCGCTGCTCACCCGTCCGGTGGCTCAGCTCGTGCCCTCCCAGCGCTTGGGGTAGAACGGGGGGATGGACGTCCTCGCTTACGCCTCCCCTTCCGCCAAGGCCCCCTTCGAGCGCACCACCGTGCAGCGCCGCGACGTCGGTCCGCGCGACGTGCTCCTCGACGTCGTCGCCGCGGGCATCTGCCACTCCGAC
>JAODNF010000470.1 GCA_025464915.1 Frankiales bacterium
CAAACGGGTCAGCAGCCGGTTCTGGGTCGCCACGTCGCGGGTGAGTGCCAGCACCGGCCGCGGCTGGTCCAGCAGCTCGCCCTCGCCGAGGTGGGCGGCCACGTCCCAGCCGCCGCCGAGCAGGACAGGGGCACGCAGTCCGTGCTCCGCGGCGAGAGCGGCGGGGTCCGCGGTGCGTGGGACCACGACGAGGACCGGCCCCTCGTGGACCGCGGCCGGGGGCACGCCGTCGACGACCAGCAGGTCGCAGGGCTCCGGAGCCGCCCGGAAGACGAACTGCAGGGGCTGCGCCTCGGCCGCCATCGCAGCGAGGTCGGCCTCGCTGGGCGGCCGCGCGATCGGCTCGCTGGTGCTGCTCGGCCGGTCGTGGGGCACCGGCGCCGGGAAGTCGGGCGCCGGGCCGGCAGGCGCGCCGAGGGGCGGTTGCACGACCACGGTGCGCCCCAGTCGCTGGCCTGCGAGCAACGCGGTCGTGGTCCCCCCGGATCCCGGCCGTGCGACCAGCAGCACGTGCCTGCCCCCGGCCAGCGCCTCGACGGCCGCGGCCTGCCACGGGCGCGGGACGAGCCCCAGCCCCGGGCGCAGCGGCCACTGCGGGAAGGGGGTCTCCGGCCACACGTACGGCAGGTCGTCCGGCTCGTCGCCGAACAGCGGCCGGTAGTGGTGCGGGTCCTTGCGGAGCAGGTTGCTGCGGTGCGACAGGTGCAGCTGCTCGGCGCCGAACCACGGCGGCAGCTCGGGCTCCACCGGCTCGACGCCGCCCGACCACGCGAGCAGCTGCGGGAGCAGCGCGTCGCTGTAGCCGCGGGCCGTCCACTCCCGACAGGACGCGACGCCGTAGGCGACCAACCCGGGCACGAAGCCACGCCACATCCTGGCGACGGGGTGGTTCTTCCAGCCGTACTCGGCCCAGGTCAGGGCCCGCAGCACCTGGAAGGTCTCGACCCGCTGCTTGCCGAGCCGACGGTCGTCCAGGACGCGGCAGCTCGCGGTCAGATCCGGGTAGGGGAGGAAGGTCTGCACACGGGCGACCTACCCAGTCAGGCGGGCAGGTCGTCCAGGTCGAGGTAGGCGTCGGGGTCGGCCCAGCGCCGAGCCCGCTGCTCCTGTACGCGCACCTGCCGCAGGGCGAAGCGGTCCTCGCGGTGCTTGGCGACGTCGGCGGCGCGGATCCGGCGACGGCGGCCGTCGGGCCCGAGGTGCGACGGGAGCCGGCCGGACTCCAGCAGGGAGATCACCGCCGTCGGGGACATGCCGAGGTCGACGGCTGCCTCTTCGATGGACAGGTCGGGACCCAGGTCCTTCTCGCTCACGCCCCCATCATCCCACGGGAACGATGCAGAACAGGTTGCCTTCAGGATCTGAGAGCACCGACCAGCTGACGCCGAAGTCCGTCACCTCCTGCACGACGCTCGCGCCGAGCACGACCGCGCGGGCCGTGTCGGCCGCGACGTCCTCGCTGTCGAGGTCCAGGTGGACGCGCGAGCGGCCGGCGGCCGGCTCGTCGACCTGCTGGAACACCAGCCGCGGGTGGCCCTCGGTGGTGGCGTGCAGGCCGAGGTACTGGCCGAACTCGCCGCGCACCGTGGTGCCCAGCAGCTCGCACCAGAAGGCCGCGAGCGCGTGCTTGTCCCTGCAGTCGATCGTCACGGCTTCGAACCGGGGCCTGGTCATGACTCCGCAACATGCCAGACGTAGGGTCGCAAGGTGGTGTCGCGCAAGCAGTACGACGACGCGGTGGCGGATCTCCGCCGCCAGCTGGCGGCCTTGCCCGCTGATGCTCCCGTGCGCCTGGGCAAGAAGACGTCGAACCTGTTCCGTCCGCGCGCCGAGGTGTCCCACCGGCTCGACGTGTCCGCGTTCAGCGGGGTCCTGTCGGTGGAGGCGGGCTTCGCCGAGGTCCTCGGCATGACGACGTACGAGGACCTGGTGGAGGCCACGCTGCCGACCGGGCAGATGCCGCTGGTCGTCCCGCAGCTGAAGACCATCACCCTCGGGGGGGCCGTGACGGGCCTGGGCATCGAGAGCTCGAGCTTCCGCAACCGCGGGCCGCACGAGTCGGTCGTCTCCACGGACGAGCTGACCGGCACGGGCGAGGTCGTCACCTGCTCGCGCACCGAGAACAGCGACCTGTTCTTCGGCTTCCCCAACTCCTACGGCACGTTGGGCTACGCGCTACGGCTGCGCATCGAGCTCGAGCAGGTCAAGCCGTACGTCGAGCTCCGCCACGTCCGCTGCCACAGCATCGAAGAGGCGGCTGACACCCTCAAGGACGTCTGCCGCAACAACAAGGCCGACTTCGTCGACGGGACGTGGTTCTCGCCGACCGAGGTCTACGTGACTCTCGGCAGCTGGAGCGACTCGGCCGACAGCGTCAGCGACTACACCGGCATGGAGATCTACTACCGGTCCATCCAGACCAAGCAGACCGACACCCTCACGGTGAAGGACTACCTCTGGCGCTGGGACACCGACTGGTTCTGGTGCTCGCGGGCGTTCGGCGCGCAGAACCCGCGCTACCGCCGGTTTCTCCCGAAGAGATTCAAGAGAAGCGACGTCTACTGGAAGCTCGTTGCG
>JAODNF010000473.1 GCA_025464915.1 Frankiales bacterium
GCCGAGGAAGTGCTCGACCTGCAGGTTCACCACGGTCCGGGGGTTGTCACCGGCCTGCCTCAGATCGCCGCGCCAGCCGACCAGGGGGGTGCCGAGGGCTGCCGCGAAGCCGATCTCGGCCGCCGTACCGCTGTCCACGTCGTTGCCGTCGAGGACGGCGAACAGCGCGTCGGCGTCCCGGATCAGCTGCTCGTTGGTGGCCCCTGCGAAGCGGTTCGCCTCGTCCAGCAGGCGATCCCGCTCGTCCCCGGTCGCGGCGAAGGCCGCGACGAAGTGCTCCTCCGCGGCAGCCCACGGGTCGAGGACCTCCACCCCGAGGGCTCGTACGGCGGGAAGGAGCGAGCCCGTGTAGTAGCCGCGGGTGGCAACGGTGAACCCGAGGGGGCTGGCGAGGTAGACCTTCGGCAGGGCGCGCATCGCCCCCACGCTATGGGCGCGCCGCGCGCCAGCCGGACGCAGGTGCGAGACATTTCCCGCATGTCGTCACAGGTGCTCGGGGTCGTCGTCCTGGTCGTGGTCGTGCTGCTCGTGCTCGTGCTGCTCAACGGCCTGAAGATCGTGCAGGAGTACGAGCGCGGGGTGATCTTCCGGCTCGGCCGCTGCATCGGGGCCAAGGGGCCGGGGCTGTTCTTCATCATCCCGCTGTTCGACAAGTACGTGAAGGTGTCGCTGCAGATGAACGCCGTGCAGATCCCGGTGCAGCAGGTGATCTCGTCCGACTCCGTCTCGCTCAAGGTCGACGCCTTCGCCTACATGCAGGTCGTGGACCCGGTGCTGGCCGTCAACAAGGTCACCAACTGGTACGCCGCCGCGCAGTCGGTCGCGCAGACCTCGCTGCAGACCGTGATCGGCCACCACCAGCTCGACGAGCTGCTGACGTCCCGCGACCGGATCGCCGAGCAGCTCCGGGCCTCGCTCGACGACCAGACCGAGGCGTGGGGCGTCAAGGTCGAGAGGGTCGAGCTGCGCGACATCGACCTGCCCGAGCAGATCCAGCGCGCCATGGGCCGGCAGGCCGAGGCCGAGCGCGAGCGCCGCGCGAAGGTCGTGGCTGCCGAGGGCGAGCTCCAGGCCTCGCAGATGCTTGCCCAGGCGGCGGCCACCATTCACGCCAGCCCGGGCGCCATGCACCTGCGCACGCTGCAGACCCTGGCCGAGATCGCCCAGGAGAACCACAGCACCATCCTGTTCCCGGTCGAGCTCATCGAGGGCATCGCTGGGCGCGCGAGCAAGCTCACCCAGAGCGACGGCTGAGCAGCTGCAGCGTCAGCTCGTCCGGCTTGCCGCCGTAGTACTGCTCGAGGACGCGCGCGAAGTCCCCGCCGGGAGCGACCGCGTCGAAGAGCGTCATCGACGACCGCAGCTTGAGCGCGTCGACCAGGCCCACCACCACCACCGGGTTGTGAGCGGGCAGCTCGAGCAGGGCGTGCGTGCACTCGCGCAGCCGGGTGCCGAGGACCGGGTGGGCGAGGTAGTCGACCGCCTCCTCCGGCCCCGTGAGGCCGTACCGCTGCGCTGTCGGGCTGTGCCCGAGCCCGGCCAGCTGCGGGAAGACGAACCACATCCAGTGGCCGCGCTTGTGTCCGGCCCGCAACTCGGTCAGCGCCCCGTCGTACGTCGGCACCTGCGCCTCGACGAACCGGTCGAGGCTCACCAGGTCACCAGCCGCCGAAGAGCCAGCTTGGCGAAGGGCGCGTAGGCCACCACGACCGGCGCCGCGCCCCTCATCCGCAGCGCCGTCTCGGCACCGCTCCCGCGCGGCACCACCCGGTGGTCCAGGTGGAGCAGCGTCCCGAGGGCGCGCACGTCCCACGCCCAGCTCCGGATGCCGACCTCGACGATCTCGAAGGGGACGGCGATCCCGAACGGCCCGGTCACCGTGCCCGTCAGGCCGCTCTTGAGCGACGAGCCGGTCGACTCGACGCCGGAGATCTGCGGCGACCACTGGGGCCAGCGCCGCAGGTCGGCGTACCGCTCCCAGACCACGTCGGGCGGCGCGTCCCCGTGGGCGTGCACGGTCAGGCTGAGGTCAAGGACACCCATGAGCCATGGCATACACCTGCGAAACGGGCCGCGCTACCGGGATGTGTCACGGGTGATCGGCTTCGTCCCGTGGAGCGCAGGGCCGGAGACCTGGCGGATGATCACGCCCTTCATGTCCGCGGACGTGCCGTAGTCGTGCGCCGTCTCCTCCTGCACGACGTCACCGCTGTCGTTGTTGCCGGGCAGCCGCGTGGTGCTGCAGCGCAGCATCGTCGTGCACGTGTCGACGGCGGTCGCCCAGATCCGTCCCTGGTCGTTCGGCGCGCTGACGATGTCGAGGAAGTCGTACATCCGGCCGCAGCGGTTGTTGCAGTCGCCTCGGGCGACCGGGTCGTTCTTCGGGTTCGCGGTGTTCGACAGGAACAGCGGGTTGGCGGAGAGTGCGTCGGTGGACACCACGACGTAGCTGTTCCAGGTCCGGGTCAGGTCCTTGTGCCCGAGGGTCGAAGTGGTCCCCGGGAAGGTGATGGCGATCTTGCCGGGGTCGCCGACGTCGATCGTCGGGAAGTTGACCTCGTGGACGCCGGGCGGCGCGATGAGCAGCGGCGTCCCCCAGTGGCGGCCGTGGTCGCGGCTGATCACCAGGTAGGGCTGCTCGTGGGTGGCGTCCTGGAAGACGTAGTAGAGGTTCCCAAGGCGATCGACCGCGACCGAGGACTGCTGGCCGTCCATCAGGATGTCCGACACCTTGACGTCGGTGAACGTCGTGCCGGCGTCCTGGCTGATCGCGATCATCGGGATCTGGCAGTAGCCGCGTGGCACGAAGACCCGGCCGCGGGTGTCGGCGACGCCGTGCCCGTGCAGGCTGCCGCAGATGCCCTCGTTGTGGTTCAGGTCGAGCGTCGCGAGGTACTGCGGGTTGAACGCCTCGTACCCGGTCTGGTTCGCCTGCGTGAACGTCCGGCCGCCGTCGTAGCTGCGCGCGCAGGAGCCGACGGCGATGCCGTTGGTGCAGTAGTAGAGGACCTTCTGGAAGGCCTTGTCCGTGAGGGGCAGCAGCCCACCGGACTCGGGCAGCGGACCGGCGAACAGCGTCTGGTGGTCGTTGACCCCGGCGGTCGTGAGCAGCGAGTCGGTCCAGGTCTTGCCTCCGTCGTCGCTGAAGGACAGGTGCGCACCGTTGACGCCCTGAAGGTCGATGTCGAAGACCCGGCCCGTGGTCGGCTCGACGTAGATGTAGGGGTCGGTGCTGACGTTCTGGGTGCGGACGCCGTTGATCTGCGGCGAGTCGTCCGTGAACGACCGCCCGCCGTCCGTGGAGCGCATGACGAAGGTGCGCGGCTCGTTCTTGGGCGGGTTGCCGGGCAGCGCGTCGAACGCGGAGGCGACGGTGTAGACGTCGCCCGACTTGTCGACGCCCAGCGTCGGCTCGGCTGCGTTGCGACCGACGTAGGCCTGGGTGAGCACCAGCTTGGGTCCGCCGTAGGCCACCGGCCGGGTACCCGGCTCCTCCTTGGGCACGGCCGTGAGCCTCACGCCGTGGTAGGCGGCGAAGGTGCCGCTCGTCGTCGGGCCGGCAGCCAGGGCTCCGACGGTCAGACCGGTCGAGGCGAGACCGATGAGGCTGAGCAGGGCGGCGCGGCGGCGCAACGGATCCTCCGGGGGGATGCTGGGTGTCCCTCAGGGTTCGACAGCCAGCCGAGAACTCCTCCCCCGCCGTGTCAACCGATCGGGAGGCCTACCCCCTCGCCTGGCTCTTGTACGCGGTGGTGATCGCCCGGTCCCAGCCGCGGTCGGTCGTCAGGGACTTCATGAACAGCACGCTCTTGGCGCCGCCTCCCGTGGCGTACCGGCTCTTGGGCCGGCGGGCCGTGGCCGCCTTCACGATGGTCTTGGCCACCGTGCTGGGCGGGCTGGCGCCCTTGACCGTGTCCGCCTTGGCGAGCACGGCCGCTCCGATCCGGACCTGCTCGGCGTACGCCGGTTCGCTCGAGGCCGCGCGCAGGTTGTCGGCCGAGATGGCGGCCCACTCGGTCTTGATCGCGCCGGGCTGGATGACGACGACGTCGACGCCGTGCGGCCGCAGCTCGGCACGCAGGCTGTCGCTGAGCCCCTCCACGGCGAACTTCGTGGCGTGGTACCACGCACCGAGCGGCTCCCAGATCACCCCGCCGACGCTGCTGACGTTGATGATCCGCCCCGCCTGCTGGGCGCGCATGTGCGGCAGCACCAGCTGGGTCAGCCTCGCCAGGCCGAACACGTTCACGTCGAACTGACGGCGGGCCTCCTCCATCGGCACCTCCTCCAACGCTCCGTACGACCCGTAGCCGGCGTTGTTCACCAGGACGTCGACGCGACCGGTCTCCCCGACCACCCGGTCGACGAGGGCCACGAGCGACGCGTCGTCCGTCACGTCCGCGCTCACCGGGACGATGCCCTGGTCGGCGAGATGGGCCATCTTCTCGGCACGCCGCGCCACGGCGTACACCCGGAAGCCCTTGCTCGAGAGCGCGACCGCGGCCGCCTCCCCGATGCCGGCCGAGGCCCCTGTGACGATCGCGGTCTTGATCATGCGGTCACCCTTGCACGCGGAACCCGGGACCCTTCCCCATCCCTGTTGTCTTGACTCGTTCAAGACAAGGACTAGGGTGGCCGAGTGCCCTTCTCTCCCGACCTCGAGCAGGTCCTGAAGGGCGCCGAGCTGCGCGTCACCCGTCCCCGGGTAGCCGTGCTGGCCGCGGTGCACGGGCACCCGCACGCCGACACCGAGTCGCTGATCCGCGCCGTCCGCAGCGATCTCGGGGACGTGTCGCACCAGGCGGTGTACGACGTGCTGCGCGCGCTCACCTCGGCCGGGCTGGTCCGTCGCCTCGAGCCCGCCGGCTCGGTCGCGCGCTACGAGGCCCGGGTCGGCGACAACCACCACCACGTCGTCTGCCGCTCCTGTGGCACGGTCCGCGACGTCGACTGCGCCACCGGTGACACGCCCTGCCTCACCGCGTCGGACGACGCCGGCTTCCAGATCGACGAGGCCGAGGTCGTCTACTGGGGCCGCTGCCCCCCCTGCGCCGCCACCCCCGACGAAGCCAGCCATGACCACGCCAGTCCCGCCGCACCGC